>NZ_QZEG01000001.1:0-175935 GCF_009917605.1 Anaerotruncus sp. 1XD42-93
GCTGTTTGTTGTCTATTGTGGTTCATGCTGCCAATATTCATGACACAAAAAGTGGAATATCTACCGCCAAACGAGCGCATGAACGGTATCCATCTATTCAGAAATTCTGCGCAGACGCCGGATATCGGGGCACCTTCGTTTCTGATTTGAAGGACCAGCTTGACCTTAATGTCGATATTTCAGAGAAAATCAAGCCCCACCAATGGGAAAGACTCCCTTGGCGCTGGGTAGTTGAACGCACCCTCTCCTGGCTCAATCATTCCAGACGTCTCAGTAAAGATTATGAGATATCCGTCTCATCTGCTGAGACTATCGTCAAAATTTCTCATTTCCATACCTTGCTTAAACGCTTATGAATACAGCTTCTAAGGGCGCGTTCCGGGCCAAGTTCCTCAACGGCGAACGGGTCAATTCGATGGCTCCCTTCGGCTATGTGAAACACCCTGACATCAAGAACAAGCTGATGATTGATGAAGAGACTGCCTGGATTGTCCGCAAGATTTTCGACCTTGCTTTTCATGGTATGGGTATGTCCAGAATTGCACAGACATTGACCCGCGAAAAGATTCCCTGCCCCGGCTGGTTCCAGTATACCCGAAACGGAGGCTGTGCCCGCTTTTTTGAGGGTCAGCCGGAAGAGAAAAAGTATATGTGGTCACTTCCCTATCTCAAGGTTCTGTTAAAAGATGAAACCTATATCGGTAACACGATTCACAACAGGTGGGGAACTGTATCTTACAAGAATAAGCGGATGGTTCGAACCCCGGATGAGAAGTGCCTGCGGATTGAGGGAACCCATGAAGCGATTATCACGCCGGATGTTTTTGAATCGGTGCAAAAGCAGATTGCCAGCCGCCGCCGAGAATGTAAGAATAAGAGGGTTCATATCTTTGCAGGACTCTTAAAGTGCCCTGACTGCGGCTGGGGGATGCGCTATGGTCTGAGTACTTCCAAGAAGCCGTATGGCTACTATATGTGCGGCAAGTATCGTGACTATCAGACCAGGGGATGTACCACGCACTATGTTCGCTATGATACGCTCTATGCGTATGTGTTGGCGAGAATCCAGCACTGGTCGGCAAGGGCCATTGAGGACGAGGAAAAGCTGCTGAACCAGCTTTTGAGCGCCGGGGATCGGGAGCGGAACGCTACTCAGAAAAAGCAAGTCGCAGAATTAAAGAAAGCCGAGAAGCGCAAAGCCGAGGTTGATGGGCTGTTTGCGAAACTCTATGAGGATTGGGCAGTTGGACGCATTACGGAGTACAACTTCAATATGCTCACCAGCAAGTACCAGACCGAGCAGGGCGAATTGGCAGAGAAAGTTGAGGCGCTGACTGCTGAGTTGGATACCGTAAAGCAGACGGAGAGCGACGCCCGAAAATGGATCGATCTCATCCAGCAGTACGCCAATCCCACCGAATTGACCGCCCCCCTGCTGAACACTCTGATTGAAAAGATTCTTGTCCACCAGAGCACCACGGGCGAGGACGGTGAGCAGGAACAGGAAATTGAGATTTTCTACCGCTTTATCGGCAAGATTGATTGAACACAGGATTTGTATCCTTAACAACTATACACAGAGGTCCTCTTTCGAGAGAAGGGTGTCCGGTTCATCGCCGTCGGCAACAGCGTGGACAGCGCAGACCGTAGTTCGGGAGAATTTGTGCCGTTTCTTAATATCGTAAACGAATGGTTTTTGCGAGATTGCAGCCGGAAACAGTGCGCGGCATATCAGGCCAGAGGACACGCTGGCAAGCCCACCACCAATCACGCGATCTACGGCTACCGGAAGGACCCGGAGGACAAGCACCACTGGCTGATCGATGAGGAGGCCGCTGCCGTTGTGCGGCGCATCTTTCATCTGAGCATGGAGGGACACGGCCCCCATGAGATTGCTAGCATCCTTCGGGATGATAGAATTGAGCGGCCCTCAGTCTATATGGGCAAGCGGGGGCAGGGAACGCAGCGGAACAGCTACGATGACAGCCGCCCCTATGACTGGAGCGGCACGTCTGTCTCGAATATCCTCGCCAAGCCGGAGTACATGGGGCATACGGTCAACTTTCGTTCCTATAAGGAATCATACAAAGATAAACACGCCATCAAGCGGCCTCCAGAGGAATGGACGGTTTTCGAGCATACCCATGAGGCCATTGTGGCCCCGGAGACTTGGAAACTGGCACAGCAGGTCAGAAAGACCGTCCACCGTACCGACACCACCGGGGAGGCCAACCCGCTGACCGGCCTGCTCTACTGCGCCGACTGCGGCGCAAAGATGTATAACCACCGGGGCCGGGCGCAGGCCAACAAAGAGAACCGGGGCAAAGACCCGGTAAGCGGCCTCTATCCCTATGACCACTACGACTGCTCCACCTACGTGCTGACATTTCGCCATTACCATCAGGAGTGCTTCGGCCACTACATCAGCACCAAGGCGCTCCGGGCGCTGATTCTGGATACAATCAGAACCGTCAGCGCCTATGCGATCACCAACGAGGCGGAGTTCATTGAGAAGGTCCGGGCGGCATCGGAGGTCCGGCAGGCCCAGGCCGCGAAGGACTTGAAGCGGAAACTCAACAAGGACCGCAAACGGTCTGGCGAGCTGAATGGGCTGATAAAGAAACTCTATGAATCCTACGCCACCGAAAAGATTTCGGAGAAGCGGTTTGAACTGTTGTCCAGCGAATATGAGCAGGAGCAGGAGACGTTGGAGGAATCCATCGCCAAGGCCCAGGCGGAGTTGAATGCTTTCGAGGCGGACACGACCAGGGTAGACCAGTTCCTGGCGCTGACGAAGAAATACACCGACTTCTCCGTACTGACCACACCGATGATCTACGAGTTCGTGGACAAGATCCTCGTCCACGCGCCGGATCGTTCCACTGGTGATCGCACCCAGGCGGTAGACATCTATCTGAAATTTATCGGCAAATTTGATGTCCCTCTGCCGGAGCCGACAGCGGAGGAATTGGCCGAGATGGAAAAGCAGCGGAAACAGCGGGCTTATTACCGCGAGCGCAGTAAGCGGCAACGGGAACGGGACAAGCAGAAGCATTCAAAAAGCGCATAACCCATTACGAGGGCTTGCCATGTGGCAGGCCCCCTTTTTGCTCTGTGAATTTCAATCCATGTGAAATCAGCGAACAAAACAGTATCAGCGTAACAATTTATCGTGAAAATACGCAACGCTGGACAGCGAATACAGTACGCTGCCCTCTGCTGGTATTTCGCCGTTTCACATAACATCACGCTGAATATTGAAATCCGATGTGCGCTCCCGTGACCTGGGCATGGTGAACAGGCTACCCGGTTCACTGGGGGTGCTTTCTATTTCTACGCCGGATGGCGAACACAATTTTGAAAAGGAGAACGATTTTTATGAATATCAGGAATGAAATCAAAGCCTACATTGTCCGGGAGGGCTTCACCATGAACGAGCTGGTGGAGAAGCTGGCCGAGCAGTACGGATGGAGCCCCAGCGTCCCCAATCTCTCCGACAAGCTGCGCCGGGAATCTCTGCGCTACAAGGAGGCCGTGGAACTGGCTGACGCTCTCGGTTACGACCTCGTTTGGCAGAAGCGGAGATAAGGGGGAGAGATCATGAAAGTTGCGATCAGTGAGATCAAAATAAACCCAGGGCGGCGTCCGGCCAACCTGGATGGGATCAACGAATTGGCACGGAGCATTTCCGAGATTGGACTACTCAATCCCATCACCATTGACCAGGAATATATCCTTGTCGCTGGCCTGCACCGTCTGGAAGCCGCAAAAATGTTAGGATGGACGGAGATTGAGTGTAACGTCTGTACCCTTGATGCCCTGCAAACGGAACTGGCTGAAATTGACGAGAATGTTGTGCGTACCGAACTGTCCGTGATAGAGTACGGTGAACTGCTGGAACGCCGGAAAGAGATTTATGAATCCCTCCACCCGGAGACGAAAGCGGGTCAAGCCCAGGCAGCGGGGATGAATCGGGCGATTGGGAACAACGTCAGCGACAAAATGTCGGTCACGTTGAGATCATTCGCCCAGGATACCGCCGACAAGCTGGGCGTATCGTCCCGGACGGTAGAACGAACCATTCAAATGATGAACGGCCTGACGGAAGATACACGGGAAGTCTTTCGCCATTTTCCCAATTATAAGCTCAATCAGAGCAATGCAATGAAACTCTCGCGTATGGAACCCGGCAAGCAGAAAACCACCGCTATCTTGCTGGCTTCCGGTCAGATTCGATCCTTGGACGAGTATCAACCCGTAGAGGTACGCGCCGCTTCAGGACACGCAAAATCGGCCCGGCAGCAGAAGGTGGAATTTTTGGAGAGCGTTGCGGACCTGAAGGACCCTACCAAAGATTGTAGGCAGTCGCCGGAAGCCTTTATTTTGGAATACAGCGCCTTCATTGAAAGAGTTCAGCGAGGTGTGGAGAGTTTCCATCTGCCCAATTATGAGGAAGTGCTTCCCAATCTTTCACAGGAACAGCTTCACACTTTGATGGGTTTGACTGATTCCTGCCGCAAAACACTGGAGGACTATCTCAGCTTTGTTAAGGAGGCCTGCGCCAATGTCTGAATGCGCCAAAGGCAAAAGCGGCGGCATCTATTTCAAAGTTACGGACGAGGAACGGAGGTTGATTGAGCAGAGGATGGCTCTGATGGGCGTTCACAACATGAGTGCCTATATTCGGAAGATGTGTATTGACGGCTACATTGTCCAATTGCAAATCAAGGAGCTGGACGAGTGTGCCAAGCTCCTGCGGTATACCTCCAACAATGTGAACCAGATCGCCCGCCGGGTCAATTCCGGCGGCGGTGTCTATCCTGACGAAGTGGATGAAATCTGCGGCAAGCTGACGGAGGCCAGCGGCCTGTTCGGCAGCATATTGGAACAACTATCGAAAATCAAATGACAGTCTGGTGGTGGGCGAAGATTTTTCGTCCACCACCATTTTCTTTTGAGGAGAGGTTTTGAAAATGGCAACAACACGCCTGATGCCCCTGCACAGTGGCAAGGGCCGGACCGTGGCCGAAGCCCTGGGCCGGGTGACGGACTATGTGAAGAATCCAGAGAAAACCAACAGCGGCGATTTGGTCACGGCCTACCACTGTAACCCGTCTATCGCTGACCAGGAGTTTCTATTTTCCAAACGGCAGTATGCCGCCATTACCGGCAGGGAACGGAAGGACAATGATGTGATCGCCTACCATCTGCGGCAGTCCTTCAAGCCGGGGGAGATTACACCGGAACTGGCGAACAAGATAGGCTATGATCTCGCTATGTCGCTGACCAAGGGCAATCATGCTTTTATCGTCTGCACCCATGTTGACAAGCACCACATTCACTCGCATATCGTGTTCAACTCGACCGCCATAGACTGCACCAGGAAATTCCGGAACTTCTGGCGCTCCTCATTCACAGTTCGGAGAATCTCCGATATGATGTGCCTGGAAAATGGGCTGTCGGTGATTGCGGAGCCGAAGCCCAGCCGGGGCAGTTACGGTACATGGCTGGGGGAGAGTAAGCCACCTACCATCCGGGGACAGTTGGAGCGGATGATCGACACCGCCCTCGGTCAAGGCTGTAAGGATTTTGACAGCTTCCTCGCCGATATAAAAGCGATGGGCGTGGAGGTAAAGCGGGGTAAGCAGCTGGCGTTCAAAATTCCCCACGGCAAGAGGTTCGTGCGCTGTGATTCCCTCCGCGCGGACTACTCCGAAGCGGCGATTATGGAGCGCATATCCGGCAAACGAATTGTCGCTCCCAAGGCAAGGACGGCGGTGAAGTCCAAGCCCAATTTGCTGATTGACATTCAAACGAAAATGCAGCAGGCCAACTCGCCCGGATTCGAGCGGTGGGCGAAGATTTTCAATCTCAAGGAGATGGCAAGGACGGTCATTTACTTGCAGGAAAACGGATTGACAGACCTCGGAGAATTGGAAAAAGCCTGTGATGCGGCAGTCCAGAAATTTAACGATTTGGGCGATCAGATGAAAGTCGCTGAACGGAGAATGAAAGACATTTCCGAACTGCAAAGGCAGATCGGTACCTACGGAAAAACACAGGAGATTTACGCGCAATATCGGAAATTGTCGGACAGGAAAAAGGAGAAATTTTATGAACAACATAGCAGTGAAATCACGGCTTGTCAAGCGGCGAAGCGGTACTTCAATTCACTTGGTTTGAAAAAGCTGCCCTCCATGCAATCGCTGAAACAGGAGTATGCCGTGTTGCAGGCTGAGAAGAAAAAACGGTATCCAGAGTACAGGCAGGCGAAGGAAAAAATGACAGAACTGCTCATAGTCAAAAACAACGTGGAGCGGATTTTGGGCCTGATGGAGAAAGAGAAAAATCGTGACCGCCAGCAGGGGGCGCGGTGATGATTTTTCCTTTCCCTGCGGGTAACAGCAGACGCCGAAGGCGGCTTAAAAGGACCGGCGCAACTGCGCCGGTCCTTACGGGGGCTTGGGGGCGGCAGCCACCAACAAGCGAGCGCCGGTATATACCGGCGCATTGCTTGCCACTACCACTACGCCACTACCACTACGATCAATTTTACACTAACTTTACAATACTTGTCTTTTGACTTTTACACAGCGGCAGTATTCTTCTCTCGTACCCAAAAGTTGAAAGGAGAGAATTTGAACATGAAAAAATTTGCAAGTCTTATGCTGGTTGCTGTGCTAGCCCTGTCGGTTATGGCGGGATGTTCACAGAAAACGTCCGGCACCGTCACCACCGACGGCTCCACCTCCATGGAAAAGGTAATCGGCGCGTTAGGCGAGGCATTCGAGGCGCAGAACAAAAATGTGACTTTTACCTACAACCCCACTGGCTCCGGCTCCGGCATCCAGGCGGTTTTGGAGGGGCGCTGCGACATCGGCCTCAGCAGCCGCGACCTGAAAACGGATGAATCCGCCCAGGGGCTGACCGGGACGGTGCTGGCCTATGACGGCATTGCGGTAATCGTCAACCCCGACAATCCCGTTTCTGATCTCGATGTAGATACCATCGCCAAAATATATATCGGCGAGATCACCAACTGGAAAGACGCGGGCGGACAGGATGCGGAGATCGTCCTGATTGGCCGGGAAGCGGGCAGCGGCACCAGGGACGGCTTTGAATCCATCACCGGCACATCGGACAACTGCCAATACCGCCAGGAGCTGACCTCTACCGGCGATGTGATCACCGCCGTGTCCCAGAACCCGGACGCCATCGGCTACGCCTCCCTCGCCTCCGTCAAGGACACCGTGCGGGCCGTCACAGTAGGCGGCGTAGCACCCACAGAGGATGCGGTGAAGGACGGCAGCTATGTCATTCAGCGGCCCTTTGTCCTGGTCACCAAGACGGACACGCCTCTTTCGGAACCGGCGCAGAAGTTTTTCGACTTCGCTATCTCCCCTGACGCGGCAGAACTGATTTCCAATGCGGGCGCTGTGGCGGCAAATTGACGATGCGTAGCAGAAAACAACTGGCGGAAAACGCCGTCCACGGGATATTTCTGATGCTGGGATTGGTTACGGTAGGCTGTGTCTTGCTGATTACCGTATATTTGGTGGTCTCCGGCATCCCTGCCATCCGGCAGATCGGGCTTGTGCCCTTTCTACTGGGTGACACCTGGGAATCTACCGCCGCACAGCCCTCATACGGCATCCTCCCGTTCATTCTCACCAGCATTTACGGCACAGCGGGCGCTATCCTGTTCGGTGTCCCGGTAGGATTTTTCGCGGCGGTTTATCTGGCGAAAATGGCCCCTGCAAATGTGAAAGCCGTTGCGGAATCCGCCGTCAGCCTCCTGGCGGGTATCCCCTCGGTGGTCTATGGCCTGGTGGGGATGCTGGTGCTTGTACCGGGTATCCGGGCGCTGTTCCATGTGCCGGACGGGGCCAGCCTGCTGGCGGCAATCATCGTCCTGTCGGTCATGATTCTGCCCTCCATCATCAAAGTATCCATTACCGCGCTGGAGGCAGTACCGAAAGAGTACGAGGACGCATCCCTGGCCCTCGGCGCGACCTCGATAGAAACCTATTTTCGGGTATCCGTCCCTGCGGCGCGAAGCGGCATCGCGGCGGCGGTGGTGCTGGGAGTAGGCCGGGCCATCGGGGAAGCTATGGCGGTGATGATGGTATCCGGCAACGCGGCAAATATGCCCTCACTGTTTGAAAGCGTCCGATTTCTTACCACGGCGGTATCCAGCGAAATGTCCTATTCCAGCGGCCTACAGAGGCAGGCGCTGTTCTCCATCGCCCTGGTGCTGTTTCTGTTCATCATGCTGATCAACGCCGTGTTGAATTTCTTCCTCAAGGGGCAAAAGGAGGGCTGATTATGCTGGACAGACCAATCTCCCCATCCCGGAGGGCCTATATCGGTGTAATGGGGCTGCTGTGCGCCCTGTCGGTGCTGCTGGTGTGCGCTCTGGCGTTGTTCCTCATAGGCTATGTGCTGGCTGCGGGCCTCCCCAACCTGACCTGGGAGCTGCTGACCACCAAGCCCAGCTACTTGTCGGACACCATCGGTATCCTGCCGGACATTTTGAACACCATCTACATCATCCTTGCCGCCCTGCTGATCGTCCTGCCTTTGGGGGCAGGGGCGGCGGTCTATCTGACCGAGTACGCCGCAAATAAGCGTCTGGTATCTGTCATCGAGTACGCGGCGGAAACCCTCTCCGGCATCCCGTCCATCATCTACGGCCTTGTGGGGATGCTGGTATTTACCGGCGTGTTGGGAACCTCTCTGCTGGCGGGTGCGCTGACGCTGGTTATCATGAACCTGCCCACCATCATGCGAACGACCCAGGAGAGCCTGAGAACTGTGCCCCAGAGCTACCGCGAGGGGGCCTTTGGCCTGGGGGCCGGGAAGTGGCGGGTCATCCGCACGGTGGTACTGCCCGGATGTGCGGACGGCATCATCACCGGCTGCATCCTGTCGGTGGGGCGCATTTTGGGTGAATCGGCGGCGCTGCTGTTTACGGCGGGCTTTGCCCATGCGCTGAACGGCTTTATTACCGGCCTGACCAGTCCGGGAGCCACCCTCACCGTGGCGCTGTACGTCTACGCAAAAGAGCAGGGAGAATTTGGCGTGGCATTTGCCATCGCCGCGATCCTGATGCTCCTGACGCTGGCGGTCAACCTGACTGCCGCCCTGGTGGGCCGCTGCTTCAAGAAAAGGAGGGCGTTATGAATCACGCGATCACCGCAAAAAATCTATGCCTGTGGTATGGCAGTACCCAGGCGTTGAAAAATATCAATATCCAAATCCCAGAAAAAAACATCACCGCCCTGATCGGCCCTTCCGGCTGCGGAAAGTCAACCTTTCTGAAAACGCTGAACCGCATGAATGACCTGATCCCCGGCGTCAGGATTACCGGGGAGGTGCAGTATCAGGATACGGACATTTTTGCCCCCAGCCTGGATGTGAACGCTCTGCGTAAGGAAATCGGCATGGTGTTCCAGAAGCCCAACCCCTTCCCCATGAGCATCTATGATAACATCGCCTACGGCCCCCGCACGCACGGCGTCAAAAACAAAGCCAAGCTGGATGAACTTGTGGAGCAGTCCCTCCGGGGGGCGGCCATTTGGGACGAGGTGAAAGACCGGCTGAAAAAGAACGCCCTGGGCCTGTCCGGGGGCCAGCAGCAGCGGCTTTGCATCGCCCGCGCCCTGGCCGTGGAGCCGAAGGTGCTGCTGATGGACGAACCCACCAGCGCCCTGGACCCTATTTCCACCTCTAAAATTGAGGAGCTTGCAATGCAGCTGAAAGAGCGGTACACTATTGTTATCGTGACCCACAACATGCAGCAGGCGGTGCGTATTTCAGACCGCACGGCGTTCTTCCTCTTGGGAGAGCTGATCGAGTATGACGAAACGGAAAAGCTGTTCTCTCAACCGGAGGATCAGCGGACCGAGGACTATATCACAGGGAGGTTTGGGTGATGCGGAGCAGATTTGACAGCCAGCTCGCCCTTCTGAATACGGAGCTGATCCAGATGGGCGCGCTGTGCGAGGAGGCCATCTCCAAGGCGGCGAAGGCGTTGGAGAATGGTGACAGCACGTTGGCGGAACAGGTCAAGCCATTGGAGGGCGGGATCGACCAGATGGAGCGGGATATTGAAACGCTGTGTCTGAAACTGCTGCTCCAGCAGCAGCCGGTGGCCCGCGACCTGCGGCAAATCTCCGCCGCCATGAAGATCATCACAGATATGGAGCGCATCGGAGATCAGGCCGCCGACATCGCGGAGATCATTCTGGCAATGCTGGCCCAGGGGTATGTGCCGGAGGATGTGGGCCATATCCGGGAAATGGCGGCGGAGGTCATCAAGATGGTCACGGAAAGCGTGGATTCCTACGTCCAGAAAGATACTGTCCGCGCCAAGCTGGTGATTGCCCATGATGACATTGTGGATCAATGCTTTGACCGGGTAAAACAGGTGCTGATCGGGAACATCGCGACAAACCCCGACTGCGGCGAACACGCCCTTGATCTGCTGATGATCGACAAATACCTAGAACGCATCGGAGATCACGCGGTCAATATCGCGGAATGGGTGATTTTTGCCGTGACCGGGGAACACAAAGGAGAAGCGCTATGATTTGGTGTGTAGAGGACGATGCCAGCATTCGGGAGATTGAGCTTTACACCCTGCGCTCCACCGGCTTCGAGGCCAGGGGCTTTGAGGACGGCGGAGCGTTCCTGGCGGCGCTGGAAACAGAGCGGCCGGAGCTTGTCATTCTGGATGTCATGCTGCCGGGAATGGACGGCGTGGAGTTGCTGCGGCGAATGAAAGCGGCGGCGCATCTTGCGAATATCCCAATCATCATGGCCACCGCCAAGGGCGCGGAGTACGACAAAATTCAAAGCCTGGATTTGGGCGCGGACGATTACCTGGTGAAACCCTTCGGTATGATGGAAATGGTGTCGCGGGTAAAAGCCGTCCTGCGCCGCTGCCAGCCAGCATCTCCGGCAAAGCAGTTGACAGCCGGTGGTCTGACGATGGATCTGGAAGAACGGACAGTTACCGCAGACGGAGCGCGTATCCCGCTTACCTACAAAGAATTTGAACTGCTCCGGCTGTTCCTTTCCCGCCCCGGTGTTGCGTTCACCAGAGAACAGCTTTTGTCCGATATTTGGGGCGTGGATTATGCCGGGGAAACGCGGACGGTGGATATGCACATCAAAACGCTCCGGCAGAAGCTGGGGGACTATGGCAGGATGATTGAAACGGTGCGGCATATCGGCTACCGGTTGGAGGCAAAGGCATGACAAAGAAAATCTTCCGTTCGATCCTGCTGGCGGCGGTTTCCGTTCTCCTGGCAAGCCTGGTGATCATCATGGGCTGTCTGTATGACTATTACAGAAACGTCCAGGAGAAACAACTGCGGGATGAACTCCGTCTGGCCTCCTATGGAGTAGAGGCGGACGGCTTGGATTACCTGGAGCAGTTGGCTTCCCCCTATCGATTCCCATCCACAGCAGATTTTCGTCTGACCTGGATCGCCGCTGACGGCGAAGTGCTGTTTGATACCCACGTCCCGGCGGCGGAGATGGAAAACCACGCGGGCCGGGCGGAGGTAAAAGAGGCCCTGGCCGAAGGTGAAAGCGACGGGGTCCGCTACTCGGAGACACTGACTGAACGGACGCTGTATTATGCACAGCGGCTGACGGACGGAACCATCCTGCGCATTTCCATCAGCCAGCTGACGGTGTTTGCTCTGGCAATGGGGATGCTTCAGCCGATTTTGCTGACTGCAATCCTGGCGGTCATTCTCTCCGCGCTGCTGGCCCGCCGGATGGCAAAGCGCATTGTTGCACCGCTGAACCGTCTGGATTTGGATAAGCCTTTGGAAAACGACGCCTATGAGGAATTATCTCCTCTCCTGGGACGCATCCACCAGCAGCACAGGCAGATCGAGGCGCAGCTCCGGGAATTGAGAAGGAAAACCGAGGAATTTGAGCAGATCACAGAAAACATGAGTGAGGGGCTTGTTCTGCTGGATGGGAAAGGCGTCGTTTTGAGCATTAATCCCGCTGCGAGGATGATCTTCCGTGCAGGCGGCTCCTGCGTTGGACAGGAATTTCTTGTGATAGACCGTGACCATACAATCAATCTTGCTATTCAGACCGCGCTGGAAGGGGGACATAGCGAAGTCCGCGCTGTGCGAAATGACCGGGAGTACCAATTTGACATCAGTCAGATCACGGCGGATGGTGCTGCGGCGGGAACGGTGCTGCTGGCCTTTGATGTTACGGAGCAGGCCGCCGCAGAACGCAGCCGCCGGGAGTTTACCGCCAACGTGTCCCACGAACTGAAAACCCCCTTGCAATCCATCATGGGCAGCGCCGAGTTGTTAGAGAACGGCCTTGTCAAGCAGGAGGATCTTCCGCAGTTCGTGGGCGTGATCCGCACAGAGGCGGCACGGCTGGTAACGCTGGTGGAGGACATCATCCACCTGTCGCAGCTGGACGAGGGAATCGCACCGGCAAAGGAAGAGGTAAACCTTCTGGAGCTTGCGGACAGCGCGGCCTCCGCTCTGCGGGAGCAGGCGGAGAAACGGCATATTTCCCTGTCCGCGACTGGCGAAAGCGCCAAGATAAGCGGAGTGCGGGGCTTCTTGTATGAAATGCTCTATAATCTGATTGATAATGCCATCAAATACAACATAGACGGCGGCAAGGTGGAAGTTACTGTTTTAACAGGTGATACTGCCGCAACTGTTTCCGTGAAAGATACCGGGATCGGCATCCCCCCGGAGTATCAGGCCAGGGTGTTTGAGCGGTTTTTCCGAGTGGACAAAAGCCGCTCCAAGGCCTCCGGCGGCACCGGGCTGGGGCTGTCGATTGTCAAGCATATTGCGCAGTACCATCATGCGGAAATCAGACTGCAAAGCGGAATTGGAAGAAGCGGAACCAATATTGAAGTCTTATTTGGCTTGAGTAAAGTGGGAGATTCTTGAAACTTTCCCTTGACAAAAGCTCTCTGAGGACAATGTGTCCGGCAAGCTGACGGATGAGCGTTTTATGAAGATGTCCCAGCGATATGATGAAGAACAGCAGCAGCTCAAAAAGGATATTGAGGAATTGCAGCGCCAGTGTGACAGGGAAAACGACCGGGCCTTCTGCAAGGAACAGTTTTTGAAAGCGGTGCGGAAGTTCATGGAGATGAAAACGCTGACGCCCACCATTCTGCATGAGCTTGTGGAGCGTATCGACGTGTACCAGACCAAAGGTAGGGGAAAGAACAGGACACAGCGCATCGTGATCCACTATAATTTCATCGGCGTCCTGGATTTGCCGGAGGTAGAGGAATACCCGGAGAACGTGGTGCTGGACAGCCGCCAGGGTGTGGCGATTGAGTATCTTGTCGGCAAGGCCGGGTAAAGAAAACGGAGCGGCCCGAAAGCCGCTCCACCGGGGCAGACCGCCCCATAGAAATAGCAAAGGAACAGCCTTTCGACTGTTCCTTTACATACGAGTGTTCAGTTGCGTTATGAACACTCGACATGGTGCGGGTAACAGGACTTGAACCTGCACAGCCTTGCGACCATTAGAACCTGAATCTAACGCGTCTGCCAATTCCGCCATACCCGCGAATCAATTTCGATTGTGTGGTTATTATAGCGTATCCATTTGTAAATGTCAAGCATTTTCAGAAATTTTCCCATCATAAAAATGTGAAACAAATTTCAATCAGGGGAAAATCCTTGCCTCACGCTTTTTATCCACTGTCAGCGGCAACAGGTTACAGAGATCCGAAAAAACACTTCCCAAACGATCCTCCGCTGAACAGCTGCAAAACCAAAAAATCGTTTGGGCGTGTCCTTGCTGAAGCAGTTTATAAAATAAGAAAACAGCATAGCACACATGCTATGCCGTTTCCAATCAGGCTGCTATTTCGCGTATTCGATCGCGCGGTTTTCCCGGATGCAGTGCACCTTGATCTGTCCCGGATAATCCAGCTCATTCTCGATCTTACGCACGATGTCGCGCGCCAGAATCGTCATCTGGTCGTCCGATACAACCTCAGGTTTCAGCATAATCCGTACCTCTCGTCCGGCCTGGATTGCAAAGCATTTATCCACGCCATCGAACGAATTGGCGATCTCCTCCAGCTTCTCGAGCCGCTTGATATAGTTTTCGAGATTCTCACGGCGTGCACCCGGACGCGCTGCCGAAATCGCGTCCGCCGCCTGTACAAGGCAGGCGACAACCGTTTTCGGCTCAACATCGTTGTGATGGGCTTCGATCGCGTGGATGACCTCCCCGCTCTCCTTATACTTTCTGGCCAGATCGACACCGATCTGCACATGCGACCCTTCGATCTCGTGGGTCATCGACTTACCGATATCGTGGATCAAACCAGCGCGGCGCGCCTGAGTCTCATCCGCGCCCAGCTCCGCTGCCATCATGCCCGCGAGCTGGGAAACCTCGATCGAATGGCTAAGTACATTCTGCCCATAGCTGGAGCGGTAACGCATCCGGCCGAGCAGCTTGACCAGCTCGGGATGCATCCCGTGGATACCGCATTCCATAACCGCGCGCTCGCCATCCTGCTTGATTTTGCCTTCGATCTCCCGGCGCGCCTTCTCGACCGTCTCCTCAATCCGCGCCGGATGGATCCGGCCGTCCTGAATCAGCCGCTCGAGCGATATTCTTGCAACCTCACGCTTCACCGCGTCGTGGCTCGACAGGGTGATTGCCTCCGGGGTATCGTCAATAATCAGGTCAACACCGGTGAGCGTCTCAAGGGTGCGGATATTGCGCCCTTCACGCCCGATGATCCGGCCCTTCATCTCGTCGCTCGGCAGCGGCACGACCGAAACCGTGATCTCCGCCACATAATCCGCCGCGCACCGGCCGACCGCAGCCGAAATGATCTCCCGGGCGCGCTGGTCGGACTCATCCTTGAGCTGCGCCTCAAACTGTGAGATTTTCAGCGCTTTCTCGTGGGTCAGTTCCCCTTCGAGGTTTGCCAGCAGGTAGTTTTTCGCCTGATCCGAGGTAAACCCGGAAATTTTTTCGAGCATCTCGACCTGATGCGATTTGATCTCTTCAGCCTGTTGCAGCTTGAGGTCGGCCTCCCGGAGCTTGTTCTGGATGAGCTCCTCTTTCTTTTCGAGGTTGTCGAGCTTTTTGTCGACCGACTCCTCCTTCTGCTGGATCCGCCGCTCGAGACGGGAAACCTCCGACCGGCGCTCCTTCATTTCCTTTTCGTTGTCCTGCTTGAGCCTGTAGATCTCGTCTTTCGCTTCTACAATGACTTCTTTCTTTTTGCTTTCTGAAGTTTTGATTGCGTCGCTGATCAACTTTTTGGCCTCTTCCTCTGCGGAACCGAGGGTGGCTTCCGCAGATTTCTTCCGATATTCCACGCCCAGGAAAAAGGCGATGACCGCACCAATTAAAAACGCAGCAATAACACAGACTGCAAATGGGATGATGCCTACCATCAGAAATGATTACCTCCTTTATTCAATTATCAATGTCCGCAACCTGCACAAAGGCAGAGGATATATTTTCGGTGGCGCCTGTATGGTTTCCACAAAAAGATGAAAAGCTACAGCCGCCATAAAACATGATGCATGACACTCTATATTCTATATAGAAAACCGGGAAATGTCAAGAAATTTATCTATTGACAAGCCTTTCGGCTGGTGATAGTATAGGAGCTGTGAAAGGCAGCTTTCAGACGATGCTGTCTGACTGCATCATCCCGAACAGAGCGCAAAAGTGCGATGAAAGGGGACGTCCACCGCTTATCAATGCGTCACAGAGAGGCATGGCAGTCCGCTGTGAGCTGTGCCGGCGTATGGCTGGGAGACGACCGCCCCTTGAGCGTGTGCGATGAGCACAACGGCTGACCCCGTTACCGGTCTGCGAGCGGCAGGTTTTCTGCAATTCGGGTGGAACCGTGGAGTTTTTGACTTCATCCCGTGGTATACTCGGGATGGAGCTTTTTTTTTCCTGCGCATGTTCTGGAGCGCAATGGCAATTTTTCGGAAAGGGGAAACAAAAGATGAAAGTAACATTAAAAGGCGGCGTGGTCCGGGAGTACGATGCCGGCACAACGGCTGCGGAGGTTGCCAAAAGCCTGGGAGCCGGGCTTTACAAAGCGGCCTGTGCTGCAAAAGTAAACGGCGAGCTGGCAGACCTGCGGACCGTCCTGAATGAGGACTGCGAGCTGGCAATCCTCACCTTTGATGACCCGGACGGCAAAAAAGCCTTCTGGCACACCGCAGCGCATGTGCTCGCGCAGGCAGTCATGCGGCTGTATCCCAACACCAAATATACCATTGGACCGGCGGTGGAAAACGGGTTCTATTACGATTTTGACGTTGAAAAACCGTTTACGACCGAGGACCTTGCCGCGATTGAAAAAGAGATGGCCAAGATCGTCAAGAGCGGTGTGGAGGTCAGCCGGTTCACCCTGCCGCTCGACGAGGCCAAGCAGCTGATGAGCAGCCAGCCGTACAAGCTCGAGCTGATGGAGAAGCACGCGGCAGAAGGCGGTGAGCTGAGTTTCTACAAACAGGGGGATTTCACCGACCTCTGTGCAGGCCCGCACCTGATGACCGTTTCACCGCTCAAGGCGGTCAAGCTGCTCCAGAGCACCGGCGCCTACTGGCATGGCGACAGCAATCTCCCGATGCTCTGCCGGGTTTATGGCATCGCGTTCCCCAAGGCGGGCGAGCTGGACGCCTACCTGACCATGCTGGAGGAGGCCAAAAAGCGTGACCACCGCAAGCTCGGGCGGGAGCTGGACCTGTTCGACCTCTATGAGGAAGGCCCCGGTTTCCCCTTCTTCTTCCCGAAAGGGATGATCCTTCGCAACCAGCTCGAAGCCTACTGGCGCGCCGAGCATACCCGGTGCGGTTATCACGAGATCCGCACCCCGATGATCCTGAGCGAGGAGCTGTGGCACCGCTCGGGGCACTGGGATCATTACAAGGACAACATGTACACCACCAAAATCGACGACCGGGATTTTGCGATCAAACCGATGAACTGCCCGGGCGGAATGCTGGTCTACAAACGCCGGATGCACTCCTACCGTGACCTGCCGCAGCGGATGGCCGAGCTTGGCGTGGTGCACCGCCACGAGCTTTCGGGCGCGCTGCATGGCCTGATGCGGGTACGCTGCTTTACGCAGGACGACGCGCATATCTTTATGACGCCCGAGCAGATCGAAGAGGAAATCCTCGGGGTCATGGAGCTGATCGACAGCTTCTACAATGTCTTCGGGTTCGAGTATATGCTTGAGCTTTCGACCCGTCCGGAGGATTCGATGGGCACCGACGAACAGTGGGAGACCGCAACCAACGCGTTGACCGCTGCCCTGAAAAAGAACGGCAAGGAATATATCATCAACGAAGGGGACGGCGCCTTCTACGGGCCGAAGATCGACTTCCACCTCAAGGACTCGATCGGACGCACCTGGCAGTGCGGCACCATCCAGCTCGACTTCCAGATGCCCGAGCGGTTCGACCTGACCTACACCGGCAAGGACGGTGAAAAACACCGTCCGGTGATGATCCACCGGGTTGTGTTCGGAAGCATCGAACGGTTTATCGGCATCCTGACCGAACATTTCGCGGGCGCATTCCCGCTCTGGCTCGCCCCGGTGCAGGCCAAGCTGCTGCCGGTCACCGACGAGCACAACGCCTATGCCGAGCAGGTCGCGGAGAAATTTACCGCTGCGGGCCTGCGGGTCGAGGTGGACAACCGCAATGAGAAGGTCGGCTACCGGATCCGTGAGGCCCAGCTCCAGAAGGTCCCCTACATGCTGGTCATCGGCGAGAAGGAGATCGAAGCGGGCGGTGTGGCCGTACGTTCCCGCCGCGATGGGGATAAAGGCGTCCTGCCGGTGGATGAGTTCCTCAAACTCGCACTCGAAGAGATCGAAACCAAAGCACGATGAGATGGCAGAGGTCTGGTTTCAGACCAAACCTCCGGGCGCAGAGCGCTCTCCTCGAGATTCGTCCGCCTTCTGCCCCGGCCCGCAGGGCGGCAAGCGGGGACCTTTTGCAAAAGAAAAAGCCTTCTCCAATTGGCCTGGCGGCATAAGTCATGCCGAAGGTTGATTGGGATAGGAATTTTAGCATTCTCTTTCCAATTAGGTTTCTGAAGCCGGATTATTAGAACCTGTATTCATAATCAGAGGATGCCGGATGGGCGAGGGATTTTGCTGCCCTGCAAGGCGAAAAAACGCAGACAATACTTTGTGTATTGCAAGATTTTTCAACGCGGCAGGCCGGCAAAAGACCCGCTCAGACGGTGTCGAATGGTTGTGAATACGGGTTCTTACAATGGTCAAAAAGAAAGGAAGCGATTTTTATGGCAAAAGCAACATTTACAGCCAAGGAAGGCGAGCAGGTTTTTGCACAGAAGGTAGCAGCGGACTGCTGGCGCCAGCCCGCGGTCATCGGCAAACGGCAGATCAGCGGAAGAGCCTATTTCACCGACCAGCGGGTGGTTTTTCTGGCCAGCGGGCTGGTTGGAACCGACAAGGTCAGCTGGGAGATCGCATTGAGCGACATCCAAACCGTCTCCCCCTGCCTGACCCCGCCGTTCTTCCCGTTCGGCGTCAAAATGATCCTGAAAAACGGTGACACCTATCTTCTGGGAATCATAGGGCGCAACAAATACGTCCAATGGATTTCGGAGCATCTTTCCTGATATATCCTGTCCGCGCGGCCGTTGGAACGGCCGCGCGGTTGTATTTTAGGGATGCCGGCTGGTTTATACACAGGTTATTCACAAAATGATGAAATTATCGCCATATCTCTCGTCGCATCTACACAAATCCCCCTGTAAATTTGCCGCAACGCTATCCAAAACCGCTAAACTTACCCCTCGCATACTTGCTAAAACTGTGTTTTTAAGATATAATTATATTCGAGTGATCTGAAAAGGCGTCTGTTTGCAGGCCCGCCTTTTCGGAATCCGGCAGAGTCTTGACAGAACGACCTCTCACCCCCCTGCCTGACGATATGCGGCAGAGCCGGGACTTCAAATGGAACCGCGTAATCGGCGGAACAGGCTCGGAAGGAGTTGATGCGCTTGAAAAAAGAGAGGGACGATGAACGTTACACCGGCGAACCGGAAAGCCCGCAGGAGCCTGGGCAGCCGAATCGCACGAGTGAGGAGAATACCCCGGAAAAAGGGGATCAGATAGAGAAAAAACGCGGCAACCCGATCAAGCGGGCATACTATTATTGTGTGAACCGCATCTATCGGTATCTGTATTTTGTCGGCATCCAGCTTCTGCGTTCCACCAGAACCCGGCGGCGGCATCTTTCTGTGCGGCTCTCCGGCCTTGGAAGATGGTTCCAGGCCCGGTTCCTCCGGCTCCGAAAGGAAACCCGCATCCACCTGCGCAACCTGCGGCACGAGCTTACCAGCCCGATCCGCGACCTCAAGGAAAAACGCCGGCGCTTCCGCGTGGAACTGGAAAATGCCAGGAAGTTCAGCGGCGAGGCCGGCGTCTACCGCAGCTATCTGCGTATGGCAGGTCTGCTCCTCACCGGGTTCTGGCGTGCAGCCGGCTTTGTCTTAAGCTATCTGGCGCCGCTCACCGCGCTCATCGCATTGGTGCTCCTGCTCCAATTTTTCAGCGGGCTGACCCTTGCGCTCAACCTCGTTTATGATGGGCGCGATCTCGGCTATATCGCGGACGAATCGGTCTTTACCCAGGCCGAAAACGAGATGAAAGCCCGTATCGTCAACGAACAGTACATAAAACCGGAAGACATCATCCCCCGGTTCCAGATCACCATTCTGAAAAAGGGCGGCAGTTTTCTGAATCCGGACGACTATATCACCGAAGACGATCTTCTGGAAGTGGACGAGCTTACCAACCTGCTGATCCGGGCCTCGGGCAACGAGCTGGAGGAAGCGGTGGGGCTTTATGTAGAAAACCGGTTTGTCAGTGCGGTGATGGACGGAGATGCGCTGCTTGACTATCTGGACAGTATGCGGGAACAGTACCGCACCAACGATATGAGCCGGGATGCCGAGATCAGCTTTATGAAGAAGATTCAGGTCAAAAAAGGCCTTTACCCAGTCTCCTCGGTCAAGCCGTTTGAACAGCTTGCCGAGATCCTCAGCAGTGAGGAGGAAGGCGAAAAACGGTACACCGTTATTGCGGGGGATACCCCCATTATGATTGCGGCCAAAAACGGCATCACCTTCCGGGAGCTGAAACGGCTCAACCCCGAAGTAGATATCAAACTCTTCCCGGGCGACAGCCTGCTGATCTCCAATTCGGTTCCGTATCTGGGCGTAAAGGTGATCCAGACCGAAATCTATGAGGAGGAGGTCGGCTACAAGATTGAGCAGCGGACCAATCCCAACCAGAATATCGGCTGGACCAGAACGGTCCAGGCTGGTGAAGCTGGAAAGGCCCGCGTGGTCGAGCAGGTTACCCTTGTGGACGGCGTGGAAACCGAGCGCAAAGAGATCGACCGTACCGTCCTCCAGCCGGCAGTCCCGCAGATCATCGAGGTCGGCGGAAATCAGCCGCTGGCGTTCATCCCGCAGGCGTCCGACAAACCGACGCCCGCCGGCACCTGGGGCTGGCCGACCGTGGTCGCCCGCATCGGCACCGGCTACGGCGGATATTACGGCCATACCGGCTCCGACCTCACCTGGAGCGGCTGCTACGGCTCTCCGGTTCTGGCCTCCCAGGCAGGTACCGTCGTGGTTGTCCGCCAGAGGTACTACGGTTACGGCTTCCACGTTCGTATCGACCATGGCGGCGGCGTGCAGACCCTATACGCCCATATGAGCCGGATCGACGTCGTGCCCGGCCAGCAGGTCCAGAAGGGCCAGCAGATCGGTCTGATCGGAAGCACCGGAAACAGCAGCGGACCGCATCTGCACTTCGAAATCCTGATCGGCGGTACACCGGTCAATGCGGCGCCCTACCTCTACGGGCAGAAATAAGAGCGTTGATCCCCCATCGGAAGGTCTCCGGTGGGGGATGCTTTTTGATAACGGATATCCAGATTCCAAACCGAATGCTCCGGCTCGGAAACCGGGCATTTGGGCTGGTGAAACAGCATTTTGTAAAATTCAGGGAACCCATGTCTGCGGTTTAGCGCAAAAAGCGCTTCAAAACTGGCTGCTAGCCGTTTTAAGGCCTGCTTTGGAAAAAATTCCTCCTATATTTTCATGGAAAAAGACAAAAAATTCCCTTTTAATTCGGCTGAGTTGGTGTTATAATAGATGCAGAGAAAAACTGCTGTTTGTTTCCCACATGGTGCGCGGAAGAACAGTCACATCTGCTGTTTCTGATGTCTGGCACCGTATTTCAAGTTGTCTGGAAAGCTGTTTCAACGGCTTTTTCCTGCCCTGATTTCGATTTCACATTAACATCACCTGGAATCCGTAAAGTGCGGCTGCTGCCCGCGGCTGCGGATTCTGGTTTTGCCTCGGTATTATGTGAGGTAAAATATTGGAGGTTTCATAAACTTGGAAAAATATGTTGTTGAAGGCGGGACCCGTCTGAAAGGCGAGGTCATCATTAGCGGCGCAAAAAATGCTGCTGTTGCGATCATTCCGGCCACTGTTCTGGCGCAGGGCAAATGCGTCATTGAAAATATTCCCAATATCAGCGATATTTCTGTCCTTTTCAAAATCCTGCGCTCGTTGGGCGCACAGGTGCGGGTGCTCGACCGCACCACTGTCGAGATCGACACCACCTATATCGGTGAGCCGGTCGTCCCTTACGAGCTGGCGCGGTATATGCGCGCTTCTTACTATCTGCTTGGTGCGCTGCTCGGCCGGTGCAACCGCGCAAGCGTCTCGATGCCGGGCGGCTGCAACTTCGGTGTGCGCCCGATCGACCAGCATATGAAGGGGTTTGAATCGCTGGGGGCAAAGGTTTCGATCGACAGCGGCATGATCAACACCCAGGCCGACCTGCTGCTCGGCGGGCACATCTATTTCGATGTGGTTTCGGTTGGGGCCACCATCAACGTCATGCTCGCGGCGGTCAAGGCGAAGGGGATCACTGTGCTCGAGAACTGCGCCAAGGAACCGCACATTGTCGATCTGGCGAACTGCCTCAATTCGATGGGTGCGGATATCCGCGGCGCCGGCACCGACGTCATTAAAATCCATGGGGTAGACATCCTGCATGGAACCACCTATCCGATCATCCCCGACCAGATCGAGGCTGGGACCTATATGGTCGCGGCGGCAGCCACCGGTGGGGACGTGCTGGTGAAAAACGTGATCCCCAAACATCTCGAAGCGATCAGCCAAAAGCTGGAAAAGGCGGGGGCGACAGTGATCGAATACGATGATTCGATCCGCGTGATCCGCGAAGGCGCGCTGAACAAGGTCAATGTCAAAACCATGCCGCATCCTGGGTTTCCCACCGATATGCAGCCCCAGATGACCGCTTTGCTCTCGCTTGCGCATGGTACAAGCATTGTGACCGAAGGGGTCTGGGACAACCGGTTCCGGTATGTGGATGAACTGCGCCGGATGGGCGCGATGATCCAGGTGGATGGAAAGGTTGCCGTTGTGGAAGGGACTGCCGGCCTCACCGGCGCACCGGTACGCGCGGTCGATCTCCGGGCGGGCGCGGCCGTACTGATCGCCGCAATGGCCGCCAAAGGGGTCACCGAGATCGAGAACATCGAACATGTTGAGCGCGGCTATGAGGATATTGTCGGCAAGCTGAGTGCACTCGGGGCAAACATCCGGAAAGTGGTGATCCCCGACCACGTGCTGAAAGCGGTGCTTTGAGATGGCGCGGTTTTGTACGCTGTTCAGCGGTTCAAACGGCAACAGCACCTATATCAGCGGATCGGATACCGCCCTGCTGGTCGATGCAGGACGCTCCTGCAAACAGCTTATGAGCGCGATGGATGCGCGCGGGATCGACCCGAAGTCTATCCAGGCGATCCTCATCACCCATGAGCACACCGACCATGTGAGCGGCCTGCGGGTGTTTCTAAAAAAAATAAAAGTCCCGGTTTACGCGGCACGTGAAGTGCTCGACCGGCTCTGTTGGGATAACATCTTCTCCCCGGAGCAGCCGCTTTTTGCGGTTGAGGATGGTGCACGATTTCAGGTGGGTGCCCTCGAGATCGAGAGTTTTGATACCCCGCATGACAGCGTGCACAGCCTGGGCTACCGGATCTCCACCCCTGACGGCCGCAGGCTGACCGTCGCGACCGATCTTGGCTACATAAGCGATCCTGTGCGGGAACGTCTCACCGGGAGCGATCTCGTTCTGATCGAATCCAATTACGACCAGCGGATGTTAAGCGTCTCCGACTATCCGTATCAGCTCAAAAAAAGGATCGCCTCGAACATCGGGCACCTTTCAAATGAGGACTGTTCTGGCGAACTGTCCCGCTTGGTGCGCACCGGGACCACCCGTCTGGTTTTGGGGCATCTCTCACAAAACAACAATCTTCCCGAACTGGCCTACCAGACCGCGCAGTGTTCCCTCTCGATGAGCGGTATGCAGGAAGGCCGGGATTATCTGTTGCAGGTCGCGTCGCGTTCCGGCCCGTCCGAAATGGTGGTACTGTGATTTCCCTACAGATCATCGCGGTCGGGAAACTCAAAGACGCCTGGATGCGGGAGGGCTGCGCTGAATACTGCAAACGTCTGGGGATGTGGAGCAGCGTCTCGGTCGTTGAGGTGGAGGAGTACCGTCTGCCCGACCATCCCTCCCCCGCCCAGATCGCCGAATGCGTGGAAAAGGAAGGGGAACGCATCCTCGCCAAACTCCCGAAGGGCGCGTGTACGGTCGCCATGTGCATCGAGGGGAAGACGATGTCCTCTGAACAGCTGGCGGCGTATCTGCAAAAAACAGCGGTCGATGGGGTTTCCACCTTCGCCTTGGTGATCGGCGGTTCCTATGGGCTTTCCGAGCGGGTCAAAGCGTCCGCTTCCCTGCGCCTTTCGATGTCTCCCATGACCTTCCCGCATCAGCTCGCGCGGGTCATGCTCCTGGAGCAGCTCTACCGGGCGCTTTCCATCAATGCCAACGCGAAATATCACAAATAGGCTCCGCCTTTCCGGGGCCTATTTTCCATTTGCGGGTCACCCATAGCCTCGAAGCGCCTTCCTTGCAGCAGGCCGGAGACATCCTTCTGAAATCCGGATGTTTCCACGCCAGTTCCTATTCTGCCATCTTGTTTTGACAGAGGGAAGTTGCTATAATGAGAAGAAAAGTCTTTTCGAACTCCAAAAGATAAATCAGGTGAGAAATATGGCAATTATCGGAATTGATCTCGGCACAACCAACAGTCTTGTCTCCGTCTGGAAGGACGGCAAAAGCGTTTTGATCCCCAATTCACTCGGCGGGTTCCTGACGCCGAGCGTCGTCAGCGTGGATGAGGATGGCTCCATCCTCGTGGGGAACGTCGCGAAAGAGCGGCTGATCTCCCATCCTGAGCGGAGCGCTGCTTCGTTCAAACGTCTGATGGGGACTTCCCGGAAACAGAATCTCGGCGGGCAGCAGTTCAGCCCCGAGGAGCTTTCCTCGTTTGTACTGCGCCGCCTGAAAGAGGATGCACAGGCCTATCTGGGGGAACCAGTCACCGAAGCGGTCATCAGCGTCCCGGCCTATTTCAACGACAACCAGCGGTTCGCCACCAAGGCCGCCGCGCGTCTGGCCGGCCTGCACGCCGAACGTCTCATCAATGAACCTTCGGCGGCAGCATTGGCGAGCCGTTTGAACAATACCGAAAAAGACCAGAGTTTCCTGGTCTTCGACTTCGGCGGCGGCACTCTCGACGTTTCGGTGGTCGACTGTTTTGACAATGTGATCGAAATTTCAGCGGTCGCCGGGGACAACCACCTCGGCGGAAATGACTTCGACCAGGCCATCGCCCGCTATTTCTGCCAGGAAAACGGGCTTGCATTTGATCTGCTCCCGTCTGTCAGGCAGGCAGCACTGCTCAAACAGGCGGAACTTTGCAAGCAGGCGCTCACCGAACAGCCGCAGGTGCTGCTGTTCCAGGAGGAGCAGGAGCAGAAGCATTCCCTGCTCCTCACCCGGGAGCTGCTTGTGCGGATCGCCGCGCCGCTCTTCCAGCGGATGAACAAGGTGATTGCCCGCGCGCTTTCCGACAGCGGCCGCTCGATCCGCGAGATCGACGAGGTTCTGCTGGTGGGAGGCTCGTGCAGGATGCCGGTGGTGCGCGCCTATCTCTCCCATATCCTCGGCATCGAGCCGGCAGAACTCGGCTCGCCCGATACGATCGTTGCGCAGGGGGTGGGGGTCTACGCCGGGATCAAGGCGCAGGATGGGGAAATCCGTGACATCATGATGACCGATGTCTGCCCGTTCACCCTTGGGATTGCCAGCTACAACGACGAAAAGGACACCCGGCCACATATGTCCCCGATGATCGAGCGCAACAGCGTTCTGCCCACCAGTGTGGAGCACTCGTTCTACACGCTGAGCGACAACCAGAAGGCAATCACTGTGCGGGTCTACCAGGGGGAGGCTTACTATACCGAGGCCAACCTCAAGCTCGGTGAGCTTGAGGTTGAGGTCCCGCCTGCCCCCAGAGGACAGGAGAGTGTTCAGGTGCGGTTTTCGTACGATATCAACGGGATTCTGGAGGTCGATGTACATAACAAAACCAATGGGGTCCACAAAAGCAAGGTAATCCTTGGGGAGAACACCCGGCTTTCAGAGAAGGAACTGCAAAAGCGGCTGTCCGAGCTGCAAAAACTGAAAATCCACCCGATGGACCGGGAGGAAAACCGGCTGGTCGTCGCCCGGGGGGAGCGCCTGTTTTCCGAGGCGGGCAGCGAGCTGCGCGAGCGGGTAGGGGCGTATCTCGCCTATTTCCAGCGCGCGCTCGACAGCCAGTCCCCCAGCCTGATCCATCATGCGCGGGAACAGGCCAACCGGTTCTTTGACTCGGTTGAACGGTATCTGTTTGATCATCAGGTTTTTCCCGGTCGCGACTATGAACCGTTTGACGAGGACGAGGAGGACTGATGGATGAGCAACTGGGAGATTCTCGGCATCGAGCCGACCTATGATACGCGCGCGATCAAGCGTGCGTATGCGGCCCAATCCAAACTGCACCATCCTGAGACCGACCCCGAGGGGTTCCAGGCGCTCTATGGTGCCTATCAGTGGGCGCTCGAGCGTGCCAAAACCCGACAGCCCCAAGCCGATCAGCGTCAGATCAGCCGTTCCATGAACAAAGCGGTCACCAAATATGGCAGCGGTTCCAATCCGTCGTCCCGAAAGCCGCGCCCCCGGTTCCCGGCCTTCTCGGGCAGCGCGTTTGATGTGCCTGCCCCGGTACTGCCTGCTGCCCGGCATACAGACTCCGGGATTGATTTTGACGGGATTTTTGGTGAGGTGCAATCAAAGCAGGAGGAGCAGGTCCGCAGCTGCGCTGCGCTTCAGACGTTCATGCAGATGTTTGGGGACCACAAGAAGCGGGACTCCCGCGGCTACTGGCAGGAATATTTTTTCTCGGATGTATTTTTAGGGATGCAGCACGACCCGCAGTTTATCGCCATGCTGGTCGATTTCCTCGAAACCCAGCGGGAGCTCCCCGCCTATCTGCTGCCCCGGCTGCTCTGCGTGGGGCTTTACACCGCATACAGCCTCGCCCCCGCACAGGCGCTGCCGGGCGGCATGGGCAGGATGCATCCGTTGGTGCGGCTGCTTGAATCCCAGCGGGATTCCGAGCAGATTCAGAAACAGCTCATGCAGGAGGAATTCCTCGCGCGGCAGGCAGCGTTCCGGATTTATAACCAATTGGTCGGGCTTTACCCGGACAGGCTGCAAAAAAACGAATGGGAAAGCCTGCTGCGGTTCACCGATGCGCCCAATCTCCACGCCGGTTATACGGGAAAACGGATGGTCAAACGTCCGCCGGAATTCTTCGCCCTTCTGGCGTTTTTCGTAACCAGCTATCCCGACCTTCCGCAGGAGTTCCTTGCGTATCTCTACAAACTGTACCATTTTAAATATTTTGGACGTTCCAGTACAAAAGTGGATGCACGTCCGCTCTACCTCGCGCTTCAGGAGCGCCTGGAATAAACAGCCGCCGCCGGATTTCTCAACCGGCGGCGGTTTTCGATTTACAGGCTTTTCAGCCGGTTTCCCTTACTCACTGCAAAGGTTATTTTAACCGGTAGCCCTGTTTGGGACGCCCGACCTTGCCATAGGTGCTGTTCACCTCGACAATCGACTCGGACGCCATATATTGCAGATACCGGTAGGTGGTCTGGTCGGCAAGGCCGGTACCTTCGGCGATCTTGTCCGCGGTGATAAACTCCGGGTTCTGCTTCAGATAGTCACGGATCAGCTCAAGTGTGGTGCGGCGGATCCCCTTCGCCAGAACCGGCTGTTCGCTCTCGGGCGAGGGAACCTTCTGCTGGCTCTCGAGCAGCCGGATGTGCAGGCGGATGCGGGAGATCAGGTCCGGGGCCTTGATCGGTTTGAGCGCGAAGTCGGTCGCACCCGCCTCCAAAAACCGGTTGGCGACCTCCTGGTTCTCGTCGATGGTAAAGACGAGGATCGGCACAGTGGGGGAAAGCCTGCGGAGCATCCGCACCCCCTCGATCCCGTTGATCCGCGGCAGGTGGTAGTCGATCAGCACGATATCCGGCTGATGCTTCCGGAAGAGCGCCAGCCCTTCCTCCACATCTGCGGCCATCACCGCGTTCCAGTGTTCAAAATCGAAGATCGCCCCGAGCGCATAGCGGATTTCCGCTTCATCGTCGATTGATAAAATTTTGATCTGCTGGTTCATCCTTCTACCCCGCTTTCTGGAAGCTGTATGGTCACGACGGTGCCTTCGCCCGGCGTGCTTTTGATTTCTACCGTACCGTTGTTATTCTGTACCACCTGCTGGACAAAGTTCAGCCCCAGCCCGCTGGAGCCGCGGGTACTGAACCCGTCCGCCCAGACATAGTGCAGCAGCTCTGCATCCATCCCCCTGCCGTTGTCGATCACATCGAACTGGATCATGCGCTGACCGTCCCGGTCCTGCCCGGCGGAGACCCGCAGGAAGATCTGCTGTTCCTCCTTGTCCATCGCGCAGTAGGCGTTTTGCAGGACGTTTGCCAGCGCGCGCAGCATCCGCACTTCATTGATCCAGACGCGCAGTTCCGGGACCTCGTTTTCCGCCCGGACCACCCTGCCATAGGGCGTATTGGAAATCTGCGAGAGCAACGCGGTTACCAGCCGCTGGGTGGTGACACTGGCCCGGCGGTTCTCGTAGAGGATTTCCGAGATCATCACACTCATGTGTTCCATCGACGCCTCCACCCGGGTCAGATATTCGCAGCTCTGCGCATCCGGCGGGTCGGTGCGCAGCTGGTTCATCTTTACCACGCCCACCAGTGCCTGTGCCGCAGTGAGCGGGGTTTTCAGGTCGTGCACAAGGTTGCGCAGCTCCTGTAGGGTGCGTTCCTCCAGCATCTGGATATATTTTTCGGTGCGCATCCGTTCATTCTGCTCCTTCAGCTCACTGAGCAGCTTGAGGTCGTTTTCGTCCATAATCAGTTTACAGAAGAGCAGCGCCCCTACAAACAGCAGGAAAAAGAGGAGCGTGGCCTCAAACTGTAAAAAACCGTCCGCTTCGAGAAAAAATGCGATCCGCCTGATGTCGGTGGAGACCTCCCCGCCCCCGACCGGCAGCCCTTCCAGCGCGGGCATCACATCAAGAAACTGCACCGAAGCGATCAGCATGACCAGCATCAGCATCTTTTTAGAGATGTTGATTAAGCTGAAGTCGATCTTTTCCAGGATGACCAACAGGGCGATCAGCAGGATGGCAGGTCCCCCGAAGTCGTAGCGGATGTGGTAGATTTTCTCGATCAGAAAATAGACCGGCGGGATCATGACACAGACGATCAGCAGGCGCAGCCACCGGATCGTCTTTTCCCGGTAGGCGAAATCCATGGATTCCCCGATCAGGTAGGCCCCCAGATAGTGCGGCAGGCTGCGGATGCTGTTGAGGGCGACCAGCCGGAGCGCCGCATAGACCACATCGGTCTTTTCCTGATGTGAGAGCGCCGAAAAAAGCATCGGGTAGATGCCGAAATTATCCACGTGGACCACCATCGGCAGCAGCAGGCTCAACCCCATCAGCAGGGTGCCGATCAGCAGTTCCCGCAGGTTGATCTTAACCGCGCGCAGACGTTCCATCATGACGCCTCCTTTTCCGCTCGAAAATCAGGACCGCCCCTGCGGAGAAAACCGCCAGCAGCGCCGGCAGCCTGGGATAGGAAATCCGGTAGTAGACCGCGCTGGTTCCCGGCTCGGGCAGGGATACCGGGTCAAACGCCAGCCCATAGTCAGCGGTGAGCCGTTTGAGGTTGAGCAGGTGGATCACTGGCAGCCCTTGCGCATGGTACAGCTCGAGCATACCACTGTTCCCATCAACCGGGTGGAGCGGTGCTTCGGGCGGAATCAGGCCCTGGGTGCGGATACTGTCCTCCTGTCTGCCGAGTGACATCAGGTTTCCCCCGACGTTGACATAACAGGCGATCTCCCCGTAAATTTCCAGCCGCTTTTGCAGGTTTTTCTGGTAATCCGGCTCCCGCCAGAGGTCCACCCCGCGCCGCTCCAGCCGCTCCACCGCCGCCTCCCGAAGCTGTCCATCCATCTCCCGGCCACAGTCGTAGTCGCCGCCGATGGTCGCGCTGTGCAGGCTGTCGGGCAGCAGGCCATCCGAGATCAGCAGCGAAAGCATCTCGGGGAAGGTCAGGCCCGGGTTGTTCGCCCCATGCGTCGAACTGCCAATCGACGCGATGCAGACCGTGTCCAGCCCCAGCTCCGCGCAGGCACTCAACATCGCAAGATTGAGCGCCGGGAACGATCCCGAAAGCCCCAGCCCGACCCGGTCGCCCGGCTGCATCCCGGCCTGCTGCAACAGCTCGACCGCCAGCGCCGCCATATCGCTGTTGGCGGAGGTGCGTTTGGCCTCGAGCGCACCCAGCGATGTGGTCATTCCGTTAAATTCTTCCCCGAGCATCCCGGTCTGATGCAGGTCGCCCGGGTGCAGCGGGATGCCGCGTTCCGACTTATAGCCCTTGACCGCGTCCATGCACGCCTGCATCCGCGCGGCTGCCGCCAGCTTGACCGCCCGGTTTTCCGCAGGGATCAGTCTGCCATTCTGTGCGATCCCCAGTCCGCAGGCGAACAGGAAAACCGTCAGCAGCAGGAGCAGAATCCCTTCCCGCCGCCGTTTCATCTCCACACCCCCTGCGTGCCGAAAACCGGATGCCCCATCGCAAGCAGGAGCAGGGAGAGGATGCCGGTCACAACACCCAGTGCGCCGAGTGAGCGGACGATCCCCTGCCGTTCCAGCTCACGCGCGAGAATCCCCGCAACCAGACAGCCGATCATACCGGGATTGCCCGCCCAGATGCCCGACGCCTGGATCGCTCCGTCGATCAGGAACGAAAGCAGGATCAGCGCCGCGAAACTCCGCCGCCCATAAAGGATCATCACCCGCCCCAGCAGCTTCTCCGCCCCAAGCGCGAGAAATGCGATCAACAGGGTATAGGCGGCCCGCATGGGGGAATGCAGGCTCAGGACGAAATATCCCGGTACGACCAGTCCGGCCGGGGAAAGACGGGTCAGTTCGGAAAAAAGGATGCTCACCACCACCCCCAGCACGATGATGTCATAATACATATGGTTCCCCCTCCTGTTTGATCCGTTCGATCAATTCCTTTCCCTGTTTGGCGATATTGCCCGCCGCAAAAATTACATCTTGTTGATTTATAATAGAAAAATCCAATTGGTCAACTGATTGGAACCACTTGATTGGAGGTGTGCCCTCTCCCATCCGCATTTGAAGCCTCCGCGTCAGCATTCCGCTGTTCGCCCCGAGCATCCAGATGCGCACAGGTGCAACCGCTTCGGCCAATTCCGCCATCTGCATGGTACGGGCCACTCGATCCCCCCGGTTGTTGAGCAGCAGGGTTACCCGCTTCTCCGTAAGCCCGAGCGGTTGGACAAGGGATTCGTAAACCATCCGGGTCGATTGCGGGTCGTTGATCGACAACCCATTGACAAAAAGCCCACCATTCTCCAACCGGTAGAAAGAGAGCGCATACGGGTCGCGCTTATAGACTGCCATCCCCGCGCGGGCGTCCTCTTCCGATACCCCCAGATGCTCACAGACCGCGAGCGCAAGCGCGACATTTTCCGGGAAGTCGACTGCGGAAAGGCTGCTGCCGGTTTCCGCATCCGGCCGGATGCGGACAGCTCGAGTCCCAAGCCGCTGTGCTGCCCCCTCCAATACCGGAAACTGATCCTGCTCGGCGGTGAAGAGGACCCCGCCGCGCGGTACGGTATTCGAGAGCGCCTCCGCGATCTCTGGCAAGGTTTCTCCCATTACATCTGTGTGATCCAGCCTCACATTGGTAATCACACCGATGTCTGCGCAGAGCATCCGGTGTTGGGCGACCTTCTGGTAAGCCGGATCGACTGCCATACATTCGATCACGAGCACCTCTGCCCCGGATTGTGCCGCCTGCCGCAGGATCGAGAGCTGTTCCCGGATATTTGCACAGCCAAACCGCCGGATCGGGCGATCTATCCCGTCAGTCCCGATCGTCATGGGGACGGTTCCAGTGGTTTTGCAGAACACCCGCAGCCCGCCCGCACGAAGCCCGGCATCAATCAGGCGGGTGACGCTCGATTTCCCGCGGGTGCCGTTGACGTGGATCACATGCGCAATCCGCTGCCGGTAGTGACGCGCCAGCCGGTTTTCCACCACGAGCCATCCGAAAAAGAGGAGGGAAAGCAGCAGGATCAGACTATACATTTTGTTTTCCTCCGTTTATCTATTCCATATCGTAATATCTGAGCGTGTAATGTATCAGATCCAGGTGATCCTGTACCCGTTTTTCGAGGTCGTCCCCCCGGAAGGTTTCGACGGTCAGCACCCGCAGGCCCAACGCATCGTTCACCACCCGGTTGATACTCCCGATCGGCGCGCCTGTATAGCAGGTGAACGGCCCAGAGCAAAGACTGCCCGACTGGGTCTCGAGCAGCATTCCCAAAACCAGGTCCTCGATCCCGTCGATCGAATCAAAGATGATCGAACTGCCGAGGTCATCCCGGTTGGCACGCTTTGGCAGGGATTCATGCAGATCGAATACCACCGCCGGAGCTGCCTGTTCGATCTCTGCAAACAGCTCGGCTGCTAGCTGTTCGCTCGCATCCCCGTCCAGCCTGCCGGGAAACAGCCGGTTGAGGTCGCGGTTTTCAGCGGTCAGGCGGTTGTTGTGCGCAGCTCCCCACGCATTAGCCGGGGAAACGATATACAGCGCCCCGGATAAGATCCGGGCCTCTTTGGCAAGACGGTCCGCCGCAGTCCAGCCCGCGGTTTCATCCCCATGCACCCCGCCCACCACAAAGAGTGCCGGTCCTGGCCGCTCCCCTTCAAGAATGGTCAGTCGGGCTTCGGCAGGGGTGCCTTCCGCGAGTTTTTTGCAAACCGGCTTCTGTGCGGCGTGCAGAACAACCGCCAGAGTGGTCAGAATTGCTGCTGCGGCCAGCAGGCAGAAACACTTGCGCCGGTTCCAATGCAGGTTCATCCGATCTTCCTCCTCCCAATAAAATGGCTTTCCGAGCCTATGCCGCAGGCGCTGTTTCCCCCCGTTTTTTCACTGAACATAGGTCAACCGGTACAGGCCAGCATCCTACAATCGGCGTAAAATAGCGGAAGCAACGGGCAGGGCTGCGATGCGCGCATACGGCAAAACATCTGTCCGGACGCGGGCGCCGCCAGAAAAGCGGCTTTTGAGGACGGATTGCCGAAAAACGGACAGGAGAAAAAGCCTCCTGCCAAACCTGTGAACCGCTTCTCAGACAATTTGATTATAAACATACCATACAACCCAGCCGGAATACAACCCTTACCTGTGCCGCAGCCCTGATTTGCAATAGTGCGATAGGCCGTTCTGCATGCTACAGATACGGCCTACCGCGGTTATAGGAAGAAAAAGAAAAAAGCGGAATTAGTTTAGATATTGTCCAAGGCGGGTCCCGCCGAGCTCGGACGGGTCCGCATCCAGGAACAGCTCCTGATAGCTGGGAAGCCCGCTGTAAACGATCGGGGTGTCCGGATACTGGGCGCTGTACGCTTTGGAGTACTCATAGACCCCTTGCAGGTGACGCCCGACCCGCTCCTCAATCGGATGCCCGGTTTCATCGTACGGGACATAGAGGAACCCGAGCTTCTGCGCCTTCACATAGCATTTGTCCTTTCCGGTGAGCACGAGGTCTGCATTGGTTTTTCCCCGCAGACGGCCCTGCGATGCGTTGGCGGTCTCCATCAGAAGCGGGAGCGTGTCGGTATAATCCCCCAGCTCGCGGTGGGTCAGGCCATGCAGGTTGGTCGGGGAAGGCTCGAGGCTCATTGCGATGCCCGCCATCTGAAGCTCGAACATCCCATTGGATGCGATCGACATTGCGGTTTCATGGGCAACCGTCGCATTGATGACCGGATATTCAGGGGATGCCTCGTGCAGGTCGAAGGTCAGGTTGACCCCTTCGTTGTCGATCAGCTGCCTGATTGCGTAGGAAGCCTTTTCGGTCAGGGTACCGTCCGGGCGGCCCGGATAGGTTCGGTTGATGTTGCGGGTCTCCGAGCCGGAGAGCCGCTGCCCCGATGCGGCATGGACATAAACGTCCGGATCGGGCCACTGGTCGAGCGGGTTGGCCGCACGCGAGCCATAGCGGAACTGGCGCGGACCGCCCTTGGTCTGGATCGTGTAGTACTGCGGGGAACCTTCCTGCGGGTCGTTGTGGGTGAAGCCGCTGTTACAGGTGCGGGGGATTACAAACACAGTCCCCTGCTCCACTTTACCCGACTCCACAAAGGTAATCGCCGCGAGATACCCCGAAGGTTCATTCGCATGGGTACCGCCCAGAACGAGCATCTTTCCGCCCGGCTGCTCCCCCTCCATCACATAGACGGTGCTGTCGGCATTGGTGCCCGCGATATCCGGGAAATAGTCGCTGAGCATCTTGGTCTGGGTCACACCCGGGCCGGGACGCAGCTCATCCGGCTTCTTGACATCCATGAAATTTTTGCCGGTGATCCCAGCGATCGTGAGCGAGGCCAGGAGGCAGACCGATGCGGTAATGATCTGTTTATTCATCGTTGCCCCTCCTTTACTTAATCATCAGAAGGCGCAGCAGCAGCGGGATCAGAACGATCGCCGCGTTCGCCTGGAGCGCGATCTTTTTTTCGGTGTACAGGTTCCATACGGTAAAGGACATCACGATTGCGATGATCCCGCGATAAATCAATGTAATCATAAAGAGTTCAGCTCCATTCTGTTAAGGAAGGATTGCCGCAATCTGCGGGGAGAATACGATAATCAGGATCGCCCATGCAATCAGGATCAGCGCGGGAACGATGCACCGCTTGAGCACGTCGGTATATTTCTTAAGGCCGACCACCTGCGCGGCAAAGATTCCTGCAAGCGCGGTGGGGGGCATCATATCTCCCAGAGAAGCAATCAGCGAGATTGCCGCCGCAGTGATGATCTGATCCTTAGCGAGGAATGCCATCAGGAACGGGACACCCAGAACCGAAGCCGCGCCGTAGGACGAAACCGCGCCGAACAGCGGGATCGAAATTGCCATCGCCACATAGAGCAGCAGATTGGGCAGGCTGATGCAGGAGGTAACGATCAGGCCGCGTACCCCGGTGAGGGTCATGATCTGGATGAACATGCCGACGCCCATCAGGATACCGAGTACAGGGAGGACGCTGTTGATCGCCTCTTTGCAGGTCTTGAGGATGTCGATTTTGTAGCCGGTGAACAGGCCGATCACCGCGCTGATCAGAAAGACCAGCGGCATTCCCAGGTCGGGAATCTGCGGAACTGCCTTGTTGACCACCATCAGGATGATTGCGGCAAAGATCGGGATATAAACCCGGAAGCCGAACTTTTCGCGCGGCTCGTTGTTGAGCTTGGGCGCGATCTCCTCATAGGAAATCTTCTTCGCGTATTTATAGCCGAACATCAGTACAAACAGGAATGCGAGCGGGAAGGTGAGGATTGCCAGCGGAATCTCAAACCCGACATACGGGATATCGATACCGCCGCCGATAATCATGGCCGGAATGTTGACCGGCGGGGCGATCATACCGAGGATGCCGCCCATCGCAATGATGCAGGCGGTTTCGAGCATCGGGACGCCCATGAGGATCAGAACCGGGGACATGATCGAACCTGCGGTGAGAACCGCCGCGGTCGAGGAACCGGTAATCATGCCCGGGAACATGATCACCAGCATAATCAGGCAGAGAAGCAGCGCCGGGATTTTGTGGAATTTCTCGATAATCAGGGCAGAGAGCGCATCGAGCGCGCCGCTCTCCTGGATCACCTTCATAAAGATCATCGCGGTTGCGATGACGAGGATGGTGTCGACATAGGAGAAGGTTCCCTCCACCAGATGCCGAAGCGGGACCCCCTGTCCGCCGACCAGCGCGCCGACCACAGAGGAAAGCACCATCGAAATACTGACCGGCAGCTTGAGCAGGAAGCAGCCGCCCGCAAACACCACAACCATGGCGAGAAAGATCATTAACTCTATACTCATGCAAAAACCTCCTTGCGGATGGGCCACCTGCCCGTAAAAAGCTGTTCCGTGTCTTTTGCGTGGAGGGTTCCGGACACAGGCACCCTCCCAGGAGTCTCTCGGCTTGCGCCGGGACGCGGTATTCGTTGATATCCCCGCGGGTAGCATCCTGCCCGGGGGACGGGACAGAAAACCGAATCAAAGTTCAGATACGAAACAAACTCCAGATTCCAAAACAGGCTCTGCCGTTCCACATTTTTTGATGCCTCCGTCCGTCTCTGTGGAAACCCAGGGACGGTATCCGGGCAAAGAAAATCAGCCGGAACCAGACGTAATGCCCTGTCCCGGCTGATTACGCCTCAAACCTTATTTGAAAGCAGCCTTGAGCGGCTCAACAACGTCCGCCATCGTCGTAACCTCGTCCATCGGGATGCCGGCTTTGGAAGCCAGATCGGACATCAGCCCGTCCTTGTTGCCGTCCGCAACCACGATCGCGTAATCGGCCTTTTCAAAGCTCGGGGGTACAAACTTGTCGGAGAGGTCTCCTCGGCGGGCTTCCCCGCCGATATGCAGTGCAATGATCGTCATGCCCTTCTCATCTGCCGCAGCGATCAGCTTGTTGACCCGCTCCAGCTCCTGGTTCGCGTCGATACCGGCCGCGCCCAATCCCTTGGAGGAACCGCCGATCGCCAGCACCAGGGTCTTGCTATCGCCCAGGTCGGCTTCGGTCGCCAGGCTGTTGGTTTCGGGGGAAAGTCCGCCCTTATCCATCATCACCTTGACCATCTCGACATCCGCGCTCTGCCCGACCGAGGTCAGCAGAATCGGGGACTCGGCAATCGGCCCTTCCAGGCCTTTTACCTCACCGCCAGCCGCTGTACCATCGGCTGCTTCGGATGTGGCGGGCGCGGCAGGAGCTGCGCTGCTCGCCGGAGCGGAAGAACCACCGCCACAGGCGGTCAAAGATACGGTCAACATCAGCGCCAGACCCAGCGCTGCAAATTTCTTTCTCATCATTTCATCTACCTCCGTAGTATCTGTCCGTATGGCCCCGCCTGCCCGCTTTGGTCACAGCAGGCTGGCAGGGGCCGGTTCCGTATTTTTTCGGGGAGGGGGCTTTTTAAAGAAGAAAAGCCCCCTTAATCCACACAAAAGCGATGGAAACTGCCTGATGCGGTTTGTGATTAGTAACCCAATGCTTTACCGTCACGTCTCGGGTCGGCAGCGCCCTGAAGCACACCGTCCTCGCCGTACAGGACCGCCTGGACCGAACCGAACGAGCGGTTCCACTCCTCGAGCGGGTTGCAGATGTGGCCCATCTCAACCAGTTTGTCGATCACCGCCTGATCAATGCGGGTCTCATAGTCGATCGTGTTCTCCTTGAAGCCCTTGATGCGGGGCGCGTCGACCGCTTCCTGCATGGTCATGCCATGGTCGATCACCTTGGAGATGACCTGTGCGACTGTGGAGATGATGGTGGTAGCACCCGGGGAGCCGAGCACGAACGCCGGTTTTCCATCTTTGAGGACAACCGTCGGGCTCATCGAAGAGAGCGGGACTTTACCGCCTGCAATCGAGTTGGGCTTGTCGGGACCGAAGTCAAAGTCGCCCATCTCGTTGTTCAGCATGAATCCGTAGCCATCGACACAGACGCCGGAACCGAAGATGCCGTTGACCGTCTTGGTGACCGAAACCATGTTGCCTTCTTTGTCCGCGATCGAGTAGTGGGTGGTCTCAACATGCTCATACGGCCACGGATCGTTTGCCTCTACCGTTTCAGCCGCTTTTTCAACGTCGATCTGTGCCGCAAGGGTTTTTGCATATTCCTTGTTCATCAGGCCGGCGAGCGGGACGTCAACATATTTCGGGTCGCCCATGTATTTTGCGCGGTCGGCGTACGCCAGTTTGAACGCCTCGGAGAAGAGGTGCAGCTCCTCTGCGGAGTTCGGCTCCATGCCTGGAAGGTCGAAATTCTCAAGGATGTTGAGGATCTCGATCACGATGGTACCACCCGAGGACGGCGGCGGGGAAGAGAGGATCTCATAGCCGCGGTAGGTGCCTTTGACCGGCTCGGTGACCTTGACCTGATAATTTGCGAGGTCCTCCATGGTCATCAGGCCATCATACTTGTTGTTCGCAGCAACGATCGCCTCGGCCAGCGGGCCTTTGTAGAAACCGTCTGCGCCCTGCTCCGCAATCAGTTCAAGGGTGCTGGCGTAATCCGGGTTCTGGAAGATCTCACCGACGCCGTAGGGCAGCCCGTCCTCACGCAGGAAGGTTTCGCCGAATTCCGGATATTTCATCATCTTGTCAAACGAATCCATCATATCGTTTGCGAGGGTCGGGGTAACCGTAACGCCCTTGCGCGCCAGATCAATGGTCGGCTGGAGCACCTGCTGACGGGTCATGGTGCCGTAGTTCTCGAGGATGTAGAGCATACCGGCAACCTCTCCCGGAACACCGATCGACTTGCCGCCCTCCATCATCTCGTTGCCGACAACCTTACCGTCATCCCCCATCACCCACATATCCGGGGTGGCTGCTGCCGGGGCGCACTCACGGAAATCAATAAACTGGGTTTCGCCAGTCTCCGCGAGGTAGAGGGTCATAAACCCGCCGCCACCGATGCCGGACGAGTTCGGCTCAACCAGGCCGAGTGCAAACGCTGCTGCAACCGCCGCGTCGATCGCGTTGCCGCCCTCTTCGATGATCTGGCGTCCGATCTTGGAAGCCTCATATTTACTGGTGGAGACGATGCCCTGTTCGCCGGTCGCGTCACGCCCGGTGCGCAGGGTCTGTCCGTCCTTGTCAAACAGGACGAAATCGTCCAGAGAGGTATACGCCGGCTCCTCCGGCACTTCTTCCTGTGCGGGTTCCGATTCTGATGCAGGCTCGGACGGCTGCGCCGCGCTGGATTCCGGGGCACTGCTCGCCGGCGCCGATGTACCGCCGCAGCCCGCAGCCGAAACGGTCAGCATGGCCGCCAGCAACAGCGCGAGAATTCTGCGTGTCTTTTTCATGGTTTTTCCTCCTTCATATCTTCCAGCCGCCTACAAAAAAGGCGGTCTGTTCACAGAATTGGGATGGTCTTTCCAATCAAAATTATAGCATTTCAGGCCCTGGGTTCATATTTTTTCTCTTATTTATTAAAAACTCATTCACTTTTGCCAATAAAATCTTCAGAAATCTTCATTTTCAGCCTCATTTATGTGCAATATGTTAAAAAGATGTGGATTCCGACCGTCCACAGGCTCCGGGAAAACAAAAAAGGCTGCATCCTTCTATCCTGGTGCAGATCTCAAAAAGCGCTGTCCGGCCGCTTTTGAAATACCCTGTTCATAGATAGAATTATGCAGTCTCTTTGAAAAACTTTCCTTGCCTCGGGAACCAGTTTTTTCTCCAACCCTTCAACCGATGTTCCCGGAAAACTATGCGCCGGAGGGTGGGACTCCGCTGCCAGACCGACCGCCGGGAAACGAACCCGGGGCCTTTTCCCCCTGCTTGCAGGCGGAGGAAAAAGACCCCTTATTAGAGAGAAAACAAGCCCGGTTATTTCGAATGAGGCGTTACGGGTTGATGGAATAGTTCGGGGCCTCTTTGGTGATATAGATGTCGTGCGGGTGGCTCTCTTTCAGCCCCGCCCCGGTGATCCGGATAAACTGTGCCTTTTCGTGCATCTCGGGGATAGTTGCACAGCCGGTGTAACCCATGCCCGCGCGCAGGCCGCCGACCAGCTGGTAAACTGTTTCGGAGACAGCCCCCTTGAACGGGACACGCCCCTCAACCCCTTCCGGGACAAACTTTTTCTTGCTGTTGGGGTCCTGGAAATAGCGGTCGCTCGAGCCTTCGCCCATCGCGCCGAGCGAACCCATACCGCGATAAACCTTGAAGCTCCGGCCCTGATAGATTTCAATTTCGCCGGGGCTTTCCTCGCAGCCGGCGAGCAGCGAACCGAGCATGACTGTAGATGCACCGGCTGCCAGCGCCTTGACCACATCGCCCGAATATTTGATGCCGCCATCCGCGATGATCGGGATGCCGTATTTAGAGGCGACACAGGCAGCGTCATAAACTGCGGTGAGCTGCGGCACGCCGATCCCCGCGACCACACGGGTGGTGCAGATCGAGCCGGGGCCAATGCCGACCTTGATCGCATCCGCGCCCGCATTGATGAGGTCTTCGGTCGCGCGGGCGGTGGCGACATTGCCCGCTATGACCGGAACGTTCGGATACTTGGCCTTGATCTGTTTGAGGCAGTTGAAGATCATGACATTGTGCCCATGCGCAGAATCAAGCACCAGAACATCCGCGCTGGCTTTGACCAGCTCGTCCACCCGGTCCATAAAATCGCGGGTAATGCCGATTGCCGCACCCGCCAGCAGACGGCCGCTGACGTCGCGCGCCGAATGCGGGTAGCGGACAGCCTTCTCGATATCCTTAATGGTAATCAGGCCCCGCAGGCGGAATTCATCGTCCACGATCGGCAGCTTTTCAATCTTGTGTTTCCGCAGGATCTCCTGTGCGCCCTTGAGGTCGGTGCCGACCGGGGCAGTCACCAGATTCTCTTTGGTCATGACCTCTTTGATCGGGATGCTGTAGTCCTCCAGAAAACGCAGGTCACGGTTGGTCAGGATGCCGACCAGCTTGCCGTCCTTGCCGCAGATCGGCACACCCGAAATCTTATATTTGCCCATAATCTCGTCCGCATCATAGACAAAATGATCGGGCGAGAGGAAAAACGGGTTCGCAATGACGCCGTTTTCCGAACGTTTGACCGTATCAATCTCGTCCGCCTGCTGTTCGATGCTCATATTCTTGTGGATGATGCCGATTCCGCCTTCACGCGCAATCGCAATCGCCATTTTGGAAGTGGTGACCGTATCCATGGCAGAGGTCAGAAACGGCGCATTCAGCCGAATCCCCTTCACCAGGTCTGTAGAGATGTCCACGTCCGCCGGGACCACCTCTGAGCGCGCCGGAACCAAAAGGACGTCGTCAAAGGTCAGGCCTTCCTTGGTAAACTTCTCGCTTGCATTTGTGTTCAGCATAGTTCCTCCCATCCAGTCTCTCATAACTCGGTGTTCACCAGATAATTTTATCTATTGTATCATTTCCGCTACAGGGAATCAATAGTGTGATTTGCCAAACTTTGTGGTTTTTCTCCGCCCATATCCACACAAAAAACTGGAAAAGAGACCTGGCTTTCATCCGCTATTTGCAGTGCGACCCGGCGGACCCTTTTTCCGGGCTTCCGGGCCCGTTCCCCGAACCTGTTTTTTGATCCCTTTCATATATAAAAAACAGCACACAAGCCGCCCAAAAAGGACGCCCCATATGCTGTCTGTTTTAAAGCGGCTGGGAATCGGGCGGCGCGGTGTCCTGCCGCGCGCGGTAGTCTGCAAGCAGGAGGTCGACCATCCGGCCATAGCTCTGCACCCCGTCCGACTGGTTGTTAACCCGCAGATAGGTGTTGTTCACCGCTGTGGAAACCTCGGCAACCGGGCCCTCATAACGCGCCCAGTAGGCGTTGTTGTCGGCAAAGTCGAGGCGCACCCCCTCGGACATAAGCGCATTGACCTCCAGAAACGCGTCATAGTCTGCATCGTACAGGCGGTTGATCGAATGCACAAGCGCGAGCATGGTGCCGCTGTACTGGAACTCAGCCGAATCACTCTCCCGGCAGGCGAGATACCCGATAAAATTGGCCTCGTCCTCCCGCATGAATCCGCGGGAGTGCGCCAGTTCGTGGCACATGGTCGCCGGGATGTTGTAATCGGGTGCGGCAATGTTGATATTGGCTTCAAAGGTATAGGGCGTAAAAATGCCGGTAATCTGCAACATCGACATCCACCAGGAGTTCAATACCGGTTTTGGGGTGATCGGCAGGTCGGGCAGAACCTCATATTCCAGCGCCAGGCGGCCGAAGGCTTCCCGGGCCTGCCTGGCTGTCTGGCTGCTGCTGTTTTGCAGCTGCATTACCCCATTCTCATCTGTCTGCACCTGCTCCCGCAGCGCGTTTGCCTGCAAGGTAAGGTCCGTACAAAGAGCAACCAGTTCGTCCGACGGTGACTCCCGCACGTCCAGCCCGCTGAAAGAGGCAAATTCAGGGCGGTAGTAGTTCAGCCCGCAGAGCAGGACAAACGCAAACAAAAGGCAGCAGAGCAGCTTTATGACCCGCTCGAGCAACAGACCCCAGCCCAGCGGTTCCTCCGGCTGTAGCAGGCCGCGCCGGACACGGAATTTATGTATCAGGGCCCAGAGCAGCAGTACCACACAGGCCGCAAGCGCGGCACAGACCAGCAGCTCGAGCAGCGAGAATGGCAGCAGAGAGGTAAGCCTGCCAAGCGTCCGGGCAAAACAAGGATAGACCCTGCTGGAATAGAGCGATTCGGTGAGGGCCGGGTCGGAGCGTGCGAGGAGGATCATCCCTGCGGAGAGCGGGAGCAGCAGGAGAATCCACCACCGTTTCAGATAGTCCCGGAACCGGGGACGCGGCCGGTCCCGCATCACCGGCTGGATGACCGGGACTGGCTTAATCACCTGAGCAGTGCGGAGACCGTTTCCGCATCCAGGGTCAGGTCGCAGGAGGACATGCTGTCCTCAAGCTGTGCGACAGTGGAGCAGCCGATAACCGCTGCACTTTCCACCGGATTGGAGGTCAGAAATGCGAGCGCAATCGCTGCGGCTGACTGCCCGGTCGCTTCACAGACCTCCTTCACCCGTTCGAGCCGGGCGCGGTTGACCGGGTTATCGTACCGCAGGCGGAACCGTTCGCGCACCGGCTGCCCGGCGAGCATTTTGGTGAAATAGCCGCCCCCCTGCGGAGCAAACCCCATCACCGGGATTTTATTGGCGAGGTAGCCGGCGTATTCGGTATCGTTCATACAGACGATCGTCGGGTCGTTCCAGCCTGCGGGATCGGACCACGCCAGCCCCCATTGGATCTGGGAGATGGTGATGGGCGTGCGCCCGTTGGCTTTGGCATAGGCATTTGCCTCATTGATCCGGCTGACCGTCCAGTTCGAGACCCCCAATGCGCGGATTTTTCCCGCCCGTACCTGTTCGTCCATCAGGTCGATGATCTCGCCTGCCGACATGTCGGGGTTATCCCGATGCAGGAAATAGACGTCAACGTGGTCCACACCGAGCTGCTCAAGGCTGGTGCACAGTTCGGTCTCGACCACCTCTTTACAGATGCGGCTTTTGGTCAGCGCCGCCCGGTCGGGGTGCGCTCCCTTGGTCACAAGCACGATGCCGCTGCGGTTGCCGCGGGATTTCATCCAGCGCCCCACAACCCCTTCGCTCAAGGCAGGGCTTTCCGGTTCCGGGCCGGCCTTGCCATAGATGCGCGCGGTATCAATCGTATTGCCGCCCAGTTCAAGGTAGCGGTCCATCAGCGCAAACGCGGTATCCTCGGAGATGTCCGTACCAAAATAATCCGCGCCCTTGGCGATCTTCGCCATCCGGATGACCCCGTCAACTGCCTGCACATCCATAAATTTCATCTCAAAACCTCCTATTCACTGCGGGTTCTGTCCGGCAGCTCACCCGCGCATCTTCCCTTACTGTATTATTATAAGGCTTCCCAGCCGGTTTGACAAGCGGCCCTTTGGCGAAATTTCCAAAAAGGTTTTCCAGATTCCCTTCCAGAAAGTCTCAGCTGCAAGGGTGTCCGGGCAGACAAAAGATGCCCTTGCCAGATACGGGAGAAACCAGTAAAATAAGGGAAAGACAGAAGGAGGGCAACAGAGATGGAATGGCCGGATGGAAAGGTACGATGCAGCTGGGCGAACCCGAAGAACGAGCGGTATATCCGTTATCATGACGAGGTATGGGGCGTCCCTGTGCACGACGACCAGAAACTTTTTGAGATGCTGATCCTGGAATGCTTTCAGGCCGGGCTTTCGTGGGAGTGCGTCCTGAACAAGCAGGAGGCATTCCAGCGCGCGTTCGACGGCTTTGACCTGGAGCAGGTCTGCGCCTATGGGGAAGAAAAGCTGGAGGAAATCCGGCAGGATCCGGGCATCATCCGCAACCGTTTGAAAATCCGGGCCGCGGTGGCCAATGCGAAGGTTTTCCGGGCGATCCAGCAGGAATACGGGAGCTTTTCGGACTATCTCTGGAACTGGACGGATGGACAAGTGGTTCATGAGGTTGGGGAAAGCTGCTCCCCGCTGTCCGACGCCATCTCTCGGGACCTGAAACGCCGAGGTATGAAATTTGTGGGCACCACCATCGTTTACGCTTATCTACAGGCGGTAGGCGTGGTCTGTTCCCACGAGGAAGGCTGCTTTCTGGCAGGTACAGAGGGTGACCGTCCTTCCGGTTGAAGCCGGCATTGTTGTTTCCCTGAATTCGTGATATACTATAGGGACAAAACCGCAGTTTTAGGAGAAGGAAAATGGAAATTTTAAAACCCGAGCAGTATGGCGAATATGAAACATTTGTCAGCTCCCATCCCAACGGGGAGTTTACCCAGAGCATCAACTGGCAGAAGGTGAAAAACAACTGGGAATTCGAGGCGGTTGTCTCGCGGGATTCACAGGGAAAGATCGTCGGGTCGATGGGGGTGCTGATCCAGCGCATCCCGCTCATAGGTACCTCGTTTCTCTATGCGCCCCGCGGCCCGGTCTGCGACCTGCACGACCGCGATGTGCTCTCCGACCTCAAAGCGGGCGCGGACCAGCTTGCCCGCAAACACAACGCGCATATGCTCAAGATCGACCCCAATGTCCCGATGAGCGACACCCGGTTTATCGAGATTGCCAAGGGGCTGGGCTTCCGGCAGAACTACGGCCCGGAAGGGTTTGAAGGGATTCAGGCGCGGTTCAACTACCGGCTCTACCTGAACGGGCGCACAGCGGACGAGCTGTTTGCCAACCTGACCCAGAAAACCCGCTATAACTGCCGGGTAGCGATGAAAAAAGGGGTGGAAATCCGGGTGGTCGGCAAAGAATATCTGGATGAATTTGTGCGGATCATGCAGGCAACCGGGGAACGGGACGGGTTCAATACCCGTCCGAAAGCATACTTTGAGCGTATGCTCGATGCTTTGGGGGAGCATGTGCGGATGTACATGGGCTTCTATCAGGATCAGCCGATCTGCGGCGCGATTACGACCAACTACGCGGGGAAAGCCTGTTATGTTTATGGTGCGTCGGACAACGTCTACCGCAATGTGATGCCCAACTATCTGATCCAGTGGGAGATGATCCAATGGGCGGTGGAGACCGGATGCACCGTCTATGATTTCCAGGGGGTCAGCGGCAATCTGGACGAGAATGCGCATATGTACGGCCTTTACCGGTTTAAGCGGGGGTTCAACGGCACGCTCGACGAACTGGCAGGGGAATTTGACTATCTTTATCAGCCGCTCAAAACCAGAATGGTCAGCCATGCAATCGCCCTGAACGGAAAGCTGGGCGGGCTGAAACGGAGGCTGAAACGGGGATGAAGCCGCTGCAGGAAGCCGTAGGCAGTTACCTTGCGAAGGGGCGCGCCTGGTTCCATATGCCGGGCCACAAGGGGCGCGGGGACGGCGCATTCGCGGAGATTCTGCCATGGGATGTGACCGAGGTGGACGGCTGCGACAGCCTGTTTCACGCGGACGGTCCGATCGACCTGCTGGAACAGGCATTTTCCAGGGTTTACGGGACCCGGCGCACCCTGCTCTGTGCGGGCGGTGCGACCCTCTGCATCCAGACCATGCTCGCGCTCGCGTGTGGGATCGGGCGTAAACTGGTCATCAGCCGGAACATCCACCGTTCGGCGATCAATGCATGCGCCCTGCTCGGGCTGGAACCGGTGTGGGTCTACCCCGAACAGGATGCAGGGGACTGGTTCCTCGGGCGGTACAGCCCCGAAGCGGTCGGGCAGGCGCTCGCGGCGCATCCGGATGCTGCCGCGGTCTACCTCACCTCGCCCGACTATTTCGGCGTGATGAGTGACCTCACAGGGATTGCGGAGGCCTGCCGGGATTATGGGGTGCCGCTGCTGGCCGACAATGCCCACGGCGCCCATCTGCCGTTCCTGCCTGAACGATACGGCTGCCTGCACCCGATCTCCTGCGGTGCGGCGCTCTGCGGGGACAGCCTGCATAAGACCATGCCCGCGATGACCGGCGCGGCGCTGCTGCAAATCGGGGAAGAACGGTTCGCCGGCGATGCCAAACGGATGATGTCGATGTTCGGGTCGACCAGCCCCAGCTATCCCATCATGCTCTCCTGCGAGCGGGCGCTCGGTTATGCCCAGAAGGGGGCAAAGGAAGGGTTCGCCCGGACCACCACCCGTCTGGATGCGCTGCGTATCCTCGCGCAGCAACACGGGTTTGCACTGCCCCAGGGCGTCACCGATCCTGCCCGCCTCACATTGGGGTTTGGCGCGCTCGGCTGGCCGGAGCAAGCTTTCGGCGATTACATACGGGCACATGGGATCGAACCGGAATACATCAGCGGCTCGGCCTGCGTCTTTCTGGCGAACGGGATGAATTCTGATGAAGATTTCGCAAGGCTGGAAGCCGCGATCAGAGGGATCAAGCCGAGAGGAAACCCGGACCCGGTCAGACCGGTACTGCCCCATCCTGTGCGGGCGATGGGGGTGCGGGAGGCCGCGTTTGCACCGCAGGAACAGGTCCCGGTGGGGCAGGCGCTGGGGCGGATTGCCGCTGCCGAAGCATCCCCCTGCCCGCCGGGAATCCCGGTGGTGATGGGCGGTGAACGGATCGGCCCCGCGGAGCTGGAGTCCCTCCGGCTTTATGGGGTCAAAACGGTCAACGTTGTCAGATAGGTTCCCCACCTGAAGCTGCCCGGTCAAGCGCCTTTGAACCCCTCCCCAAGCACCTCGTTCGACTCAAGGATGATGATAAACGAATCGGCATCAGCCGCCTTGACCTGTTTTTGCACCGTATACATCTGTTTGTTGCTGCACGCGCACATGACCACCTGTTTGTCCTGACGGGTATACCCGCCTGACGCTTTCAGGATGGTTGCCCCGCGCCCGCAGCAGCATTCGATCTCCTGCACCACCTGCTGCCCATGCTCGGTGACGATCAAAGCCAGTTTGCCCGAGTCGATCCCATAGGCCACCTTATCCACCACGACCGCAAACAGGTAGTTGATAATCATGCCGTAAACCATCCCTTCCACATCCCGGAAGAGGATGCCTCCCGCAAGCACGACCCCTGCATCCGCCAGAAAGACGATCTTTCCGAGGGACATATGCGGGCGCAGCACCTTGACCGCCATCACGATAAAATCGGTGCCCCCGGTCGAAGAACCGCGCATGAAGATGATCGCATAGCCAAACCCCGCGATCACGCCGGTACAGATCGCGGCGAGCATCCGGTCCCCCTGGAATGCGGGGAAAAGGGGGGCTGCATAGTCGATCATCACCGAGGAAATCACCATACAGCGGATCGACTTGATGAAAAAGCCGCGCCCAAGCAGCCGGCAGCAGACCGCCGCCACCGGCAGGTTGAGCAGGATGGTCATAATGCCGATCGGGAAACCGGTCAGCCGGTTGACGATCATCGCAACGCCTGAAAAACCGGTCATCGGGAATTCGGCATGGACTGCAAAGTTGTAGATGCCCACCGCAATACAGATGCTCCCGAAAAATTCCACCGCAAGGTCAATCCCAACCTCCCGGAGCCTGGTCTGGTTCGCCATCCTGCAACACCCTTTCTTCTGTATAAGTATCCCGTATACCAAGCCCTGTTTCCCACCCTGCCGGATGCGGAAACAGGCGATAACAGAAAAAGCATCCGCGAATTCTTCCCTATCATTCGCGGATGCTCTTTTCTGTTTTCACTATAGCACAGCGGACAAACCGCTGTCAACACTCTGTTTTTCCCTCTGCCTGCCGCTACATTTTGATGGTCATAGCCATCCGGCTGGTCTCCTCCTCGGGCGGGAACTCGTCGGCATAGCGCGGGCGCCGCCGTACAGGCTCCGGCTTTTGCTTTTTCTCCTCGGCAATCGAAACCGCATTTGCCAGCATCAGCTTGATCCGATTTTCCTGATTGATCCGGGTGGCGCCGGGGTCATAATCGACCGCCACGATGTTCGATTCGGGGTGCCGCTCCTTGATGACCCGCATCATCCCCTTGCCGACGATGTGGTTGGGCAGGCAGCCGAACGGCTGGGTACAGACAATGTTGCAGACCCCCTGCTCGATCAGTTCGAGCATTTCGGCGGTGAGCAGCCAGCCTTCCCCCATCTTGACGCCGTGGTTGATATAGCCGCGGGTGAGGTCGACGGTGTGGGGGAAATACCCGCCCGGCCGGAAGCTGCCTTCCGACTGGATCGCGTCGATCACATCCGCCTGTTTTTTGACCAGCATATGGTAAAACCGCTCAAGGATTTCCTGTTTGATCCGGGAATTCAGCCCATACAGCTTATGGTCCATCAGCATATTATAGACGCAGTAGAGGCAGAAATCCAGCAGGCCGGGCACCACCGGTTCTGCGCCCTCCTGAAGCAGGAATTCTTCCAGGTTGTTGTTGCCGAGCGGCGAGAACTTGACATAGATCTCCCCGACGATCCCGACTTTTACCTTTTCCTCTTTGCGGCGGGGGACCGCGGCAAAGTCCCGCAGGATTGCGCGGTAGTTCTGTTTGACCTGATGGTAACTGAGCAGGCCACGCCCCTTCATCTCCCCGGTGAGACGCCGCGACCAGCGGTCGACCAGACGGTCGGATTCGCCCCGCTCGATCTCATATGGGCGGCACTGGTTGGCGAGCAGCATCAGCAGGTCGCCATACAGAATCGCGTAAAAGATCCGGTCGATCATCGTGGGGGTGAGCTTGAAGCCGGGGTTTGGCTCCATCCCGCTTGCCGAAAGCGAGATCACCGGGATCTGCCCCATCCCCGCTTTTTTGAGCGCCTTGCGCAGCAGATGGATGTAGTTTGACGCGCGGCAGCCTCCGCCTGTCTGGGAGATCATCAGCGCGACCTTGTTCAGGTCGTATTTCCCCGATTCGAGCGCGTCGATCATCTGCCCGATCACCAGCAGCGCCGGGTAACAGGTGTCATTGTGGACGCTGCGCAAACCAGCGTCCACAACCGGCTTGCCGGTATTTTCGAGCAGCTCGCATTTGTAGCCGTATGCCCGCAGGATATTGAGCATCAGCTTGAAGTGGATCGGCAGCATGGTGGGCACCAGGATTGTATAGTCCTTTTTCATCTCCCTGGTGAATACCACCCGTTCCTCATTCTGCGGCATAGCTGCGCCTCCTTTCTTCGACCGCTTCCAGCAGGCTGCGGATGCGGATTTTGACCGCGCCGAGGTTGGTGATCTCATCGATCTTGAGCTGGGTATAAAGTTTCCCGCCCTCCTCAAGGATTTCACGCACCTCGTCGGTGGTGATCGCGTCGATCCCGCAGCCGAACGAGACGAGCTGGACCAGCTCCATGTCCGGCTGGGTGGTGACATATTTTGCGGCGTTATAAAGCCGGGCGTGGTAGGTCCACTGGTTGAGGACGTTCACCCGGACCGGCTCGACCAGATCACAGACACAGTCCTCGCTGACCACCACAATCCCAAACGAGGAGATCAGCCGGTCGATCCCGTGGTTGATCTCGGGGTCGATGTGGTACGGCCTGCCCGAGAGCACCACAATCCGCCTGCCGTTTTTGCGGGCATATTCGATCGCGCGCCTGCCCTCGTCCCGAATCTCCTGCATCCATCTGGCATAGGCGAGGTTGGCCTCCTTGACCGCCTCGCGTACCTCCCGCAGCCGCAGGCTTGGGTAATAGTTCCACAGCTCGGAATAGAGCCGGGGAGCCATCTTTTTGCCCAGATGGATGCCCACATGGGGATAGATGAATCGGACCCGCTCATCCGAAAGCTCGGCGACATTGGCGCGGAGCAGCTCGGGGTAGTAGGCAACGACCGGGCAATTGAAGTGGTTATCGCCCTTGTGCTCGTCAAAATTATAGGTCAGGCAGGGGTAAAAGATGTCCGTGACCCCCTTCTCGAGCAGGTTGGCAATATGCCCATGCACCAGTTTGGCCGGATAGCAGACGGTATCCGACGGAATCGAGAACTGCCCCTTGATGTAGGTATTGCGGGTCGAGAGGTCGGACAGCACCACCTCAAACCCCAGATGGGTGAAAAAGGCGTGCCAGAACGGAAGGTTCTCGAACATGTTCAGCCCGAGCGGAAGCCCGATTTTCCCGCGTTTCGCGCTGCCCGACTTCATCAGCGCGCGCACTTTATCCAGCTTGTATTTGTAGAGGTCGGGAATCTGTTCGGGGTCACGGTTGCCGAGCGGGCGTTCGCACCGGTTGCCGCTGATGAACTTTTTTCCCCGTCCGAACGAATTGACCGTCAAGTTGCAATGGTTGCCGCAGAGGCCGCAGACGGTCGATTTGGAGGTATGTACAAACTGCCCCAGCTCCTCCAACTGGATAAGTCCGGACTTTTCCAGTCCCAGCTCTTTGGCATAGAGGGCGGCGCCGTACGCGCCCATCAGGCCGGCGATCTGCGGGCGGATCACCTTCCGGCCCAGTTCGACCTCAAAGCTGCGGAGCACCGCGTCATTGAGGAAGGTCCCCCCCTGTACGACAATGTGCTCCCCCAGCTCCTTGGCGGAGGCGGCGCGGATCACCTTGTAAATCGCGTTTTTGACGACCGACATCGAGATCCCCGCCGAGATATCCTCGACCACCGCTCCCTCCTTCTGCGCCTGCTTGACCGACGAGTTCATAAATACGGTGCAGCGGGAGCCGAGGTCAACCGGGTATTTCGCGAACAGTCCAAGCTTTGCGAACTCAGCGACATTATAGCCCATCGACTGTGCAAATGTGCTGATGAACGAGCCGCAGCCGGAAGAGCACGCCTCGTTGAGCATGATCGAGTCGATCGAGTTGTTGCGCACCTTGAAGCATTTGATGTCCTGCCCGCCAATATCGAGGATGAAATCGACCTGCGGGTTGAAATGGCGGGCAGCCTTGAAATGGGCCATTGTTTCGACCAGCCCCGCGTCGACCGAAAAGGCGTGTTTAATCAGGTCTTCGCCATAGCCGGTGGCCGCGCTGCCCCTGATCGTCACCCGGCCCGCACAGCGGGGCAGCAGCTGCGAAAGCTGCTCCTTGATGACCTGCACCGGATTGCCCTTATTCGGGGCGTAGTATTCATACAGAATCTGGTCGTCCGCGCTCATCAGCACCAGCTTGGTGGTGGTGCTGCCGCAGTCAATGCCAAGATAGGCGTCGCCGGCGTAGGAGTCGAGGCTTGCTTGGTCGACCGAAGCGCGCGCATGGCGGTTGCAGAAGGCTGCATAGTCATCTGCATTTTCAAAGAGCGGCTCCAGCCGGCGGGAGGTCGGTGCACTGTCGGTGCTGTCCTCGATCCGGGAGGCCAGCTCCTCATAGGTGAGCAGCTTCCCGGCTTTTTCCGCGTAGAGCGCGCTGCCCATCGCGACCGCGTACCGGCCCATATCGGGAAACACCGCGTCCTCGGAAGAAAGCCCGAGCGCCCGGACAAATTCCCGCTGGAGCGCCTTGAAGAAATAGAGCGGCCCGCCGAGGAAGAGCACCTTGCCTTCGATCCTGCGGCCCTGCGCCAGACCGGTGATCGTCTGGTCAACCACCGCGCGGAAGATCGAAGCTGCGATATCCTCGTGCCGCGCGCCCTGGTTGAGCAGCGGCTGGATGTCGCTTTTGGCGAACACGCCGCACCGAGAAGCGATCGTGTAAACCTTCTCGCTGCCGAGCGCGAGGGTGTCGAGCTGTTCAGGGGTCACGTCGAGCAGGGTGGCCATCTGGTCGATGAACGCGCCGGTCCCGCCCGCGCAGGAGCCGTTCATCCGCTCCTCCAGCCCGCCGGTGAAAAAGATGATCTTGGCGTCCTCCCCGCCCAGCTCGATCACCGTGTCGGTATCAGGCGCCATCGTCTTGACCACCTCGCCGGTCGCGAACACCTCCTGAATGAACGGCAGGTTCGCCGCTTTCGCGAGCCCCAGCCCCGCCGAACCCGAAAGCGCAATCGTAAACTCCCGGTCGCCGATCACATCTTTTGCCATCCGGATCAGCTCGAGCGTCTTGGGGCGCACCTGCGAAAGATGCCGTTCGTACTGTTCATAGACGACATCGCCCGACTTGATGACCACGATTTTTACGGTGGTCGAGCCGATGTCAATTCCAATCGTCATTCCCATTTTGTTTTCCCTTTCCGATGATTCCGGACCCCTGCCCTCCTCCCGCCGCCTTACGGATAATCGGCGGCGCGCCTTTGGGAAACAGGCCAGGCTCCGGTAGCTGATTCTATCTTAACACGTCAAATGCGCCGTGGTCAACGCCCCCTGCCGCAGAAAATTCTACTAAAACCGTCGATTTTTCATTCAGCCTGCACAAACCTGCATAAAAAGGCAGGGAAGCGGTTCCGCATCCCGAACCAGAAGCAACCTCCTATCCAAAGTCCTGCTTCTGCATACGTTTCATAAAGAAGGATATTTTGCACAGAGTCCATCCCCCAAAAGGCAAAAAAATGCCCTGCATTTTTCAAAAGCAGGACATTGGGTGAAACGGGTTATTTGGGACGGACATAGATCAGCTTTGCGCTGTTGTCGTTGGTGCGCACGCTTTTGATGTCGAACAGGTCGAGCGATTCGATGAACGGGGTCAGCTTGGAAAATCCAAAGTTGCGGACATCAAAATCAGGGTACCTCTTGACCAACAGGCTTCCGATCGTGCCGATGAAGATCCAGCCATCCTCGTCCGAGGTTTCCTCCGAGATGCTCAGGATTGCCTCTTTGAGGGTTTCCAGATTGCCCATCTGCGGCTGGGGCTTGTCGACAGTCCGGGCACTCTTGACGGGCTTGCCCCCCGGCAGCTTCTCATTCTTTTCCAGTTTTTCAGGTTTCGCCGGTTTTGCGGACTTTTCGGTGTTCTTTTTCTTCTCCTCCTCCGCGCTGGCAAAGAGGATATCCAGATATTTAAACCGGTTGCACGCCGAAATGAACGACTTGGGCGTTTTGCGCTCCCCCATGCCGATCACCTGCATCCCCGATTCCCGCAGCCGGGCGGCCAGACGGGTGAAATCGCTGTCCGAAGAGACGATGCAGAATCCATCCACCTGCCCCGAATAGAGGATGTCCATTGCGTCGATAATCAGTGCGGAATCGGTTGAGTTTTTGCCGGTCGTGTAGTTATACTGCTGCATGGGAAGGATCGAGTTGTCGAGCAGGATCGACTTCCACGAGGAAAGCGCGGGTTTGGTCCAGTCGCCGTAAATCCGTTTATAGGTGGCGATCCCATCCTTTGATATTTCATCCAGGATAATTTTAATATATTTATCCGATATGTTATCAGCGTCGATCAGTACCGCGAATTTGCAATCATTTGGCATTTTTTCCATCCTGTCTGTTATTTCATTTGTACACCCAGACCCGCTTGCGCGGCCCGGGTGCCGCTTTTCACCTGCAATGCGTTAGCCGTGGATGTCTACCTGTGGGTTATCCCAGCTATTTTGTTATGATATCACAATTGTGAAGCGATGTGATATCATTGGCCATCGGGACGGGAGCGGGCTCTGCCTGCGCATCATCCTGGCCATAGCTCTGGTATAATAGCTGCTTTGCAACTATTATATCACACCGAAGGTGGGATGTCCACAGGCTTTGTCTTGCGTACTATTCTCAGTTGTGCTAGAATATAGATTGTATCATTGCAGGGAGCCGGAATCTTGAAAGCCGCTGGCCATGCAATGTGAGGTAAGGCCACTTTTGGCCGCAGGTTTTAAACTCCTATTTTGCGCTATTTTCGATTATAAATTTGAGATTTAAGAGAGGTTCTGTTTGAATTTGAAAAAGAAAGTGGTAGCCGTACTGTTCGGCTCAGTTTCCAGTGAATACGAAGTCTCGCTGATGTCCGCAACTTCGGTTCTGCAAAACATCCCGCGCGAGAAATATGATGTGGTGATGCTTGGCATCACCAAAGACGGGCGCTGGCTGGAGTATACCGGGGACATCGCACTGATCCAGCCCGACCAGTGGCAGCAGAGCGGCCATGTCACGCCCGCGGTCCTTTCGCCCGACCGCTCAACCGGCGGACTGCTGCGCATCCTCCCGGACGGGCGGACCGAAACCATCCGGATTGACGTGGCTTTCCCGGTGGTCCATGGGGAAAACAGCGAGGATGGCGCCTTACAGGGCCTGTTCCAACTGGCAGGAATCCCTTATGTGGGGTGCGGCGTGCTCGCCTCAGCGACCTGTATGGACAAGGAGGTCACCCACATCCTGCTCGAAGCGGCAGGTATCCGGACCGCGCCTTACAGAGTGATGACCCGCCCGATGATGGAACGGTTTGAAGAGATGGAACCTGCGCTCCAGAAGTCTCTGGGCTATCCGATGTTCGTCAAGCCGGCGAATACCGGCTCCTCTGTGGGAGTGGGCAAAGCCAGGGACCGGGCCGGACTGAAGGCCGCGCTGCAAGAGGCGTTCCGGTACGACCGCAAAGCGGTTGTCGAAACCGCGATCACTGGTGCAGAGGTCGAATGCGCGGTGCTTGGCAACTATGGCGACTGCACTGCCTCGGTGGTCGGCGAGATCGTGCCCCATCACGAATTTTACGACTACGAGGGCAAATACCTCGACGATTCAACCGACCTTTATATCCCAGCGCGGATTCCGGAGCCGGTCAGCAAGGTCATCCGGCAGACAGCCTGCGACGCATTCGCCGCGATGGGCTGCACCGGACTTTCCCGGATCGACTTTTTCGCGCAGGAAGATGGCGGTGTGGTCCTCAACGAGATCAACACCCTGCCCGGCTTCACCGCGATTTCGATGTATCCCAAGCTGTTTGACGCGGCAGGCATCCCCTATCCCGAACTGATCGACCGGCTGATCCAGCTTGCGCTCGCGCGTGCAGCGGAACAGTGACCGGCCTGCCGGAATCTGGATTGAGAGGTAGCGGATATGGATAACAGAGCCATCGGTGTTTTTGATTCGGGACTGGGCGGTCTGACGACCGTTAAGGAGCTGCGCCGCCTGCTCCCGCAGGAAAACCTGATCTATTTCGGGGATACCGGGCGGGTCCCCTACGGCACCCGCAGCCGGGAGACGATCCGCCAGTACGCGATGCAGGATATCGCCTTTCTCAAGCGGCATGACGTCAAACTGATTATCATTGCCTGCGGGACGGTCAGTTCCCAGCTTACCCCCGAGATGTCAGAAAAAATCGGGGTGCCCCATTCGGGCGTCGTGCTCCCCGCAGCGCAGGCCGCCTGCGCCGCTACTGCCACCGGCAGGGTCGGGGTGATCGGCACCACCGCGACTGTCCGGTCGGGTGCTTACGGCCGGGCGATCCGTTCGATCAATCCGGGGGTGCATGTATTCGGGAATGCCTGCCCGCTCTTTGTCCCGCTGGTGGAGAACGGGTTCATCCAGCCGGATAATGAGGTGACCGCCAAAGTTGCCGAACTCTATCTTCAGCCGATCCAACAGGCAGAGGTTGACACCCTGATCCTTGGGTGCACCCATTATCCGATCCTCTATGAAACGATCAACCGGGTGCTCGGCTACAGGGTGACCTTGGTTGATGCAGGAAAAGAGGTTGCACGCTGGGCACAGCAGTTTCTCTCGGCGGAGGACCTGCTTTCAGACGGGTCTGGCGGAACCATCAGCTTTTATGTGAGCGACTCCCCCGAGCTGTTCGCCGAAACCGCTGAACTCTTCCTTGGGGAACGGGTGAGCGGAAAGGTCCACCAGATCAGCCTCGAACTTTTAACCGACAGATAAAGGAACAATAAAGATGAAAAAAGATGTACTGATTGATATTAAAGGGATCTACCGCCAGGACGGGGAACAGGATCAGGTGGAGCTGGTCACAACCGGTTCCTACTATAAGCGCAATGGGGATTACTATATCGCCTATGACGAATCCGAGATGACCGGCTTTGACGGTACCCATACGGTACTCCGGGTCGAAGGTTCCCAGCGGGTGACCCTCTCCCGCTCGGGCAGCACCAAGAGCCAGCTCATCATTGAGCGGGGGGTCCGGCACCAGTGCCACTATGACACAGGATATGGTGCAATGACCATCGGTGTCTCGGGCGACCGGGTCTTCTCCGATCTGGATGACCATGGCGGCAAGCTCCAGTTCTCCTATTCGCTCGATGTGAACACCTCGCTCGCCAGCGAAAATGAAGTGTTTATCAACGTCCGGGAGAGTGCGGGCGCGCCAGTTCTGCCGGTTGGCCAGTAATCCCTGGGCTTCCTTCTCAAGTTTGCTTTTATCCAAGGTTTTACTCGATTCTTTGCTCCGGTCTAAGAGCCGGCGCTTTGTGCCGGTTGGCCGCACGCCGATCTTGGCGCTAAGAGCCGTTTCTTCGCAACGGTTGCGCTCCGAAACACTCGCTGCGGCTCGTAGTGCGGCGGCAGTGGGACAGCGTCAGTTTGGTTCCAGACCCAACTGACAGGCGCAAAGCGCCTTCCTCGAGGCTTCTCGGGCTTTCAGCCCGAAGCGCAGCATCCGCCGCGATGCCCCTGCGGGCTGTCTTGCGGGCTAGGGGTCACCGGGCGCATGTTGTTTTGGCCTCCCGACCAAAACAACGCCCTTCGCTTCTCGGGCCTTCGGCCCGAAGCGCGCCTGCGGCGCGACGCTCGGGCAGGATGCGCCTCACGGGCGAGGGGTCACCGGCCCCTCCCCGTGTGCTCCTCCCCAGCAAGCTAAGAGCGGCCTCCTTTTTTCTCAACCTAAAGTTTTACTCAATTTTTTTCAAAAAATTGCGGGGTCGAGGGGCAGAGCCCCCGCTGCCCGCTGGCAATTTAATAATTAGGATGTGTAAAAGATGATGAGCAACCCGGTATCCGACATCAAACAATCAATCACCGCGCTGGTACGCGCCGCACTGGATGCTGCGGCAGCTTCCGGTACGCTTTCCGCCTGTGCGGAGCTGCCCGCATTTGTCGTGGAGATCCCTGCGGACACCTCCCACGGGGATTTTGCCACCAATGCCGCCATGGTCTGCGCCCGCACCTTCCGATGTGCACCCCGCAAGGTTGCGGAGGCGATCTGCCAGAACCTTGTGCTCGAAGGCTCCGGGATCGAGCGGGTCGAGATCGCGGGTCCCGGCTTTATCAACTTCTTCCTCGGCCGGGGCTGGTTCTCTGAGGCGGTGCATTCGGTGCTCGCGCAGGGAGACGCCTACGGCCGTACCAGTTTCGGCAGCGGGGAAAAAGTTCAGGTCGAGTTTGTCTCGGCCAATCCCACCGGCCCGATGCATATGGGCAATGCCCGCGGCGGCGCTATCGGCGACTGCCTTGCTGCCGCGCTCGACTGGGCGGGCTACGAGGTGACCCGCGAATTCTACGTGAACGATGCGGGCAACCAGATCGAAAAATTTGGCAGGTCGCTCGAGGCACGTTATCTTCAGATTTACCAGGGAGAGGATGCAGTGGAATTTCCCGAGGACGGTTACCACGGGGACGATATCAAAGCCCGCGCGCAGGAGTTCGCTGACCTCCACGGAAACCGGCTGGTGCAGGCGGACGGCCCGGATCGCAGGCGGGAGCTGATCGGCTACGCGCTCCCCAAGAATATCGAAAAACTGCGGCAGGACCTGGAATCCTACCGGATTGCTTACGATGTGTGGTTCCTTGAAAGCACCCTGCACAATGGCGCGATCGACCAGGCGATCCAGCGGCTCTCCGACCGGGGGATGACCTACGAAAAAGAAGGTGCGCTCTGGTACAAAGCAACCGAAAACGGCGGAGAGAAGGACGAAGTGCTTGTCCGGGCGAACGGCTTCCCGACCTATTTTGCAGCGGACATCGCCTACCACTACAATAAGTTTGCGGTGCGCGGGTTCGACCGGGTCATCAACGTCTGGGGCGCGGACCACCATGGACATGTGGCGCGTCTCAAAGGTGCGATGGATGCGATCGGCCTGGACGGCTCCAAACTCGACATCGTATTGATGCAGCTTGTCCGGCTGATGAAGGATGGAAAGCCGTATAAGATGTCCAAACGCACCGGAAAAGCGGTTTCGCTCACCGATCTGATCGAGGAGGTCCCGGTGGATGCGGCGCGGTTCTATTTCAACATGCGTGAGCCGAATTCAACTTTCGACTTTGACCTCGATCTCGCGATCGAGCAGTCGGCCCAGAATCCGGTCTATTATGTGCAATATGCCCACGCCCGGATCTGTTCGATCCTGCGCAAACTGGCGGAGGAAGGGGTATCGCCGCGCGCGTGTACCGCTGACGAGCTGGATGCAATGGACGGCCCGTTTGAAACCGAACTGATCCGCTGCCTGGCGCGGTTCCCACAGGAGATCGTCGAGACAGCGCGCAGCTATGACCCTGCCAAACTCACCAAATATGCGGTCGAAGCCGCCACCCTCTTCCACAAATTCTATGACAAGTGCCGGATCCGGGGCGAAGCAGAACCGCTGATGCAGGCCCGGCTGAACCTCTGCCTGGCGGTGCGGACTGTGCTGCGCAACGTGCTGACCATCCTGAAAATAACCGTCCCGGAATCCATGTGACGGTTGCAAATAAAAGAAAGGAACAGGAAAACTGTTATGAACGAAAACGGCCGATTGTGCCTGCCCCTGCTGCTTGATGGGGCAACCGGCACCCAGTATATGAAAGCAGGAATGCCCAGCGGCGTCTGTGTAGAACAGTGGGCGAGCGAGCACCCGGAGGTGATCCGCCAGGTGATTTGCGGCTACGCCGACGCGGGCAGTGACATCGTTTATGCCCCAACATTTCTCGCCAATGCCGGCAGCCTCGCGGCTTACGGCCTGGAGGGGCAGGTGTCCGCCCTCAACCGGAAGATCGTCGGAATCGCGCGGGAGGCGCTCGACGGGCGGGCTTCGGCCAAGCTTGCTGGGGATATGTCCACCACCGGGTTGATGTGCGAGCCGTTTGGGGAGGTCCCCTTTGCCCGTCTGCTCGAAATCTATGATGAACAGGCGCAGGCGCTCTCAGAGGCCGGAGTGGACCTGCTGGTAATTGAGACGATGAGCTCACTGTCCGAATGCCGGGCCGCGGTGATCTCTGCCCGTAAAACCGGTCTGCCGATCTTTCTGAGCATGACGGCCAACGGAGAGGGGCGCACCATGTGGGGGGACGACATCCTCGCCTCGATGCTGATTCTTCAGGACATGGGGATTGCGGCCTTCGGGCTGAACTGTTCGGAAGGCCCGGACGATATGGTTTCGCTTTTCGAGCGGATCGCACCCTATGCCAAAGTCCCGCTGATCGCCAAGCCCAATTCGGGAAACCCGCCGCTCACCCCGATCCAGTTCAGCGACCGCTGTGCGCGGCTCATGCGGCGCGGTGTGTCGATCATCGGCGGCTGCTGCGGCACCGACCCCGAGTACATCGCTGCCTTGCGGCATATGGTCGATAATTTCGATGTAGAGAAAGTCAGGATCAAGCCGGTTGATTATGAAATCCTGGCGGCAGCGCGCGACGTATACTATCTCGATAACGGTCTCGAATACTCCGAGCCGATCACCTGCGAGATGGATATGGCGGATGCACTGCTCGAAGTCTCGCATGAAAGCTGCGACGCGGTGCTCATCCGGCTGGATACCCCGGATGATGGCTACCAGTTTTCGCTCAACGCCCATATGGTGGATATGCCGGTAGCGTTTGAGTCCGAGTCGCTCGAGGCGCTCGAAAATGCGCTCCTGCACTACCACGGAAAGGCTTTGGTTGTTTCAACCTCCTGCGCGCTCGAAAAGGAAGAGCTGGAATTGGTGGCTGCGCGCTATGGTGCAACTGTGCTCTGATATTCCCGGCAGTTTGTCCGATTTCAAAATAGGAATGATGGAAAAGCCCCGGCAGAAGCCGGGGCTTTGATGTTTCCCTGAGGAATATTTTAAAGGGCTTTTACTTGCCAAAAGCCCTCTGTCCAACAGGAGCTTATCCCAATACCACTAACATAAAGTTTAATGTTGAAAAGAGATTGCACAAGCAATGAAAACAGATACTGACATATATATTCTTTTTCTTATATGCCATATACGCAGCCGGCGCAAATGCGAATATACGAAATAGATTATTAAAGGGAAGCCAAAGGTGATATAGCGAAAATAAAACAGTTATAATGATCGGTGTAAATGGCGTTTGCTTTTCATAATGTGATGTTAAATATCCTCTGAAAAATAATTCTTCTGTGATCGGTGCAACGAGCACATTGAACGCAGCATAATACACACAGGTTATCATCCGCACAGGTCTCGAGAAAGCTTTCAGATACTCGTAATTTGTCCAGTCAAAGCCTGCTGGCAGACGATTCAGTATATTGCTTCTTAACCCTGCAAAAAGCTGATTTTCAACCGGTGCAATCAGAACGGACAGCAGGCCTGCAATTATAAAAAATATAAACGCAACCGCCAGCGTCTTACAGATGGGAGGTTTTTCCTGCCCTGCAAACGCACTTCGAAGGGAATATTCACCATATTCACTTTTGCTTGCTTTCAAAATCATAGCAAGCTCTGCTGGTACTAAAAGAAACGTTCCCAAAATACAAAACAGCAAAATATGTGGTATACTGCAAAAAAGCCCCAGCACTAAATAGCTTAAACTAAAAACCACAGCAGGTGCAAATATTTTTAATAGAAGTACTTTTGTATCTATCTTGTACATCTTATCCCCCCGTTCAAACTCCGCTTTGCCATAAGCCAAGTATACTATCAATGCGAATGATATTCAACCCCATAGATACCGGCAGCAGCAAGCAATTCCATCAATGTATGCCTGACGCCGCTGATTGGCGGCCAACGGCTTTCAATCCCCTCGTGCACCGGCGCAGCTCCGAATGGACCAGAGCCGGGGAAAGGAAAGAGCGGCCCAGCCTCTGCCGGGTCGCTCCTAAAGCGTTCCGCGCCCTGCGGAGCGCGGCCAAAGGCTCTGCCTTTGGAAACCGCAATTTTTTGGAAAAAATTGAGTAAAACTTTTAATGCTGAACAGGCTTTAAGAGAGCTTCAGCTTTTCTGCGGAATAACGCTTGAACGCTGCTTCGTTATAGGTGACGTCCGAAAGTGCGATGGCCCACTCGGCGATCAGCGCATCAAACTCCTCGGCTTTCATCTCCGCGAGGATGCTCGCTTTGCGGGAGGTGAAATCATTTTCATTTTCGGTGATGTCATAACGGGTGAACAGGAAGATGCTGTTTTCATCCTCAAATACGGTCGGCACACCGTTTGCCGCGGCAAAAATCGCATCGGTCACCGGCTGGCCGTACTGGGAATTGTTGCGGTTCACAAAGGTGTACGAACTGCCCGCCTCCGGTTTTTCCAGGTCTTCGTCGCCGGTCGCCTGTTTGCGCGCTTCGTAAACCAGGTCTTCCATATCCTCCCCTGCGTCAGCGCGCTGCTTATAGCCGTTGATCGTATCACGGGTATTCTGGTCGGCCTCTTTCTTGGTTTCCTCGTCCTCGGAACCGCTGAAACTCAGCGGGATCACGATGATCTTGGCGTAGTCGGTCTCAAATTTGGCGCGGATTTCGCTTTCAGGGACCTCCTGGCTGCCGCCCTCCCCATAGATCGCGTTGAACACCTGCGATTTTTTGGTGGTATTCTCGAGGGTTTTGGTATACGAGTCGATCGAAACACCGTTGCGCTCATAGACCTGTCCAACATACTGCCAGTACATCTCCGCGTTCTGGGGGATCGCCTCAAACGCAAGCGGTTCCGGCGTCAGGCCAAGCTCGTCGAACTTTTCTTCCACCGCGATGTATGCATTGAGCGCGGCCCGCGCGTTGTCCGAGACCTTCTGCGATCCGGACTGCCCGTCGAACTGTGTTTTCAGCAGTGCATCATCCTCGACCCCCGATTCATCCAGCAGGCCATAGTAACCCTCGACCATCTGGATCAGGTAGACGCCAGCCGGGACCGTCTGATCGCCAAATTTCGCGACCCAGTTGGTATCGCCGCCGATGCTGCATGCACCCAGGCTGCCCGCCAGCAGCAATGCCATCGCCGACGCAGCGGTTTTTTTCAAATAGTTCATCCTTTTCCGTTCCTCCTAATGGGGTTTTTGCGGTGCGGTTTTGTGTTGCGAACCGGCAACTGCAAAAGGAAGCCTGCGGCACCGCCGCGGCAGGCTTCCGCGAGAGTGGTTTTTCATCGAATCGCCGGCAAGGCTCCGCGGTGTGAACCGCCGCTTTGCCTTTTGGCTTCTGCGCACCATTATAGCGCAGTTTACCGAAAAAGTCCACTAGAAATTATGAACAATGCTATGTAGCGCACAAGGAACAAAGCCTCTCAGTCCAGAAAGTCCTTGAGGCGTTTGCTCCGCGAGGGATGGCGCAGCTTGCGCAGCGCCTTCGCTTCGATCTGCCGGATACGTTCGCGGGTAACATTGAACTCCTTGCCCACCTCTTCCAGGGTGCGGCTGCGCCCGTCTTCCAGCCCAAACCGCAGGCGGAGCACCTTTTCCTCACGCGGGGTGAGGGTCTGGAGCACCTCGGAAAGCTGCTCCTTCAAAAGGGTGTGGGAAGCCGCCTCCGCAGGAGCGGGGGCTTCCACATCCTCAATGAAATCTCCGAGATGGCTGTCCTCCTCTTCACCGATCGGTGTTTCGAGCGAGACCGGCTCCTGTGCCACCCGCATGATCTCCCGCACCTTGTCAGCGGGCATATCCAGTTCGGCAGCGATCTCCTCAGCGGACGGCTCGTGCCCGTTTTTGTGCAGGAGCTGTGAACTGACCTTCTTGACCTTGTTGATCGTCTCTACCATATGCACCGGGATACGGATGGTGCGTGCCTGGTCCGCGATTGCGCGGGTGATCGCCTGCCGGATCCACCAGGTCGCATAGGTGGAGAATTTGAAGCCCTTGGTGTGGTCAAACTTCTCGACCGCCTTAATCAGGCCCAGATTGCCCTCCTGAATCAGGTCGAGGAACTGCATCCCGCGGCCGACATACCGTTTTGCAATACTGACCACCAGACGCAGATTGGCTTCCGAAAGGCGTTTGCGGGCTTCGATATCCCCTTCTGCCATCCGGACCGCGAGGTTGATCTCCTCATCGGCAGAGAGCAGCGGCACCCGACCGATCTCCTTCAGATAGACCTTGACCGGGTCGTCGATATTGATGCCTTCGGCGGCGAGCGCCACATCCAGATCGGTGTCCTTGCCGATGTTTTTGAAGTCCTCTTCCACCGGCGTGATCATATCCTCCACGATCTCGATGTTGTTCTGCTCGAACATATCATAGAGCTTATCCACCTGCTCAACATCGTAATCCAGCTCCTCGAGCGCGTCGCTCAGTTCCTTGGTGGTCAGCTTGCCCTTGGCCTTTCCGGTTTCGATCAGCTCTTTGAGTAATGCTTTCTTTTCCTGTGCTCCCATCAGTTTTTTGTCCCCCTGTTTTTTTTGGATGCAAGCGAGGTGATGTATGCCATCAGGTCGTCATCCGACATGGCAGCGACCTCGTCCTGCGATTTCTGTTCCCGGTAGCTTAATATGGTCTCGATGTACGCGTCCGCATCCGCGGGGTCAAACGCCATGCCCGAAATCGAATTCAGCAGTTCTGCGGCAATCCCCATCTGGTCGATCGAGAGCACCGCAGAAAGCATGGTCAGTTCAACCGACTGCCCGTTTTCCAGCCGGTCGAAAAGCACCTGTGCCAGCTCCCGGTTGCGGTCGGTTACAAAATCCCCGATCTGTATTTGCCCGGCAATATGCCGGTAATAGTCAGGATTTTTCATCAGGATCGCGAGCAGCTTGTCCTCGGCCAGCGCATACTTGATGTTGCGCGACCGCTGGAGGTCCACCGCCCCGTATGTTGGCCCGCGGGCCTCGCTATAGACCTTCAGTTCGGAAGCCTCCCGCCGTTTCCCCTTACGGGCGGCGCGTTTCAGCTCGTAGTTTAGCTGGGTGGTAATCGCGGTTTTATCGACCTCAAGCTCGGATGCCGTCTTTGCGATGTAGACATCCCGCTCGATCGGGTTGGAAACCCCGGTCATCAGCTTGACAAATTCCCGCAGAAAGCTGACCTTGCCATCCGCTGTCTCAACCGGGTATCTCTGCCGCAGCTTGGCAATCTCGAATTCGGTCGCATTGGAAGCGTTTTCGATCAGCAGGCTGAACCGCTCGGCCCCAAATGTTTTGATATACTCGTCCGGGTCCTTGGCGCCGCTCATCGTCAGCACCCGGATTTTGACCCCGGTTTCCGCGAGCAGCCCGACCGCGCGTCTGGTCGCGGTCTGCCCGGCACCATCCGAATCATAGGCGATCGTCACCTGATCGGTATATTGGGCGATCAGCCGCGCCTGTTCGCCGGTCAGAGCGGTCCCAAGGGTTGCAACCGCGTTGTCAAACCCCGCCTGATGCACAGCAATCACATCCATATAACCCTCGCAGAGCAGAAGCCCCTTGCGCTTGGATGCCTTGGCGAAGTTGAGCGCAAACAAATTGCGGCTTTTTTTGAATACCGGCGTATCTCCCGAGTTGAGGTATTTCGGCCCGCCGTCCGACCCCATGACCCGTCCGCCAAACCCGATCACATTGCCGCGCAGGTCGATGATCGGGAATACCACCCGGTTTCGGAACTGGTCATAAAGCCCGCCCCGGCTGTTCCGGGCGGCAACCGCAGCTGTGACCATCTCCTCATCGGTGAACCCCTTGCCGCGCAGATACCGGGCAGTCAGGTCCCAGCCGTTGGGCGCGAACCCCAGTCCAAACCGGATGATCGTCTGGTTGGAGAGCCCCCGCGCATGCAGATAGTCCAGACCCGTCCTGCCGGATGGCTGTTTCAGAAGGTCGTGATAATAACGGGCGAGTGTGCGGTTCAACTCAAAGACACGAACCTTCAGCCGGGCGGCCCGGTCATCCCCGACATCCTCGGGCATTGCCATCCCGGCCCGCTCCGCCAGAAACTTGACCGCCTCCACATATTCAAGGTTTTCGATCCGGCGGATGAAAGTGATAATGTCCCCTCCCGCGCCGCAGCCAAAACAGAAAAAGCTCTGGTTGTCCGGATAGACGGTAAACGAGGGGGATTTCTCGGAATGGAACGGGCAGAGCCCGGTGGAAATCCGCCCCCGCCGGCGAAGTCTGACATAAGAGGAGACGACTTGTTCAATGTCACTGTTGTTTTTCAGCTCCTGCAAAAACAGGTCAGAAATCAAGGGCTGCCCTCCTTTTCAACTGTTGGTTGCCCTTCGAACAGCGCTTCACCCGGAAAAGCACCGTTCCGGTGGACCGGGGGCTCTGCCCCTCGACCCCGCCACCTTTGAAAAGGTGGACGAAACTTTTGAATCAAGATCAGATGGAAAAGTGCTCCCTGCCTGCCGGGGTGGGGCCTATGGGGAGGGGGCACTGCCCCCTATCCCATAAGACAGCCCGCAGGGGCGTCGCGGCGTATGCCGCGCTTCGGGACCAAAGGCCCGAGAAGCCCCGAGGAAGGCGCCTCGCGCCTGAAAGTTTGGGCTGGAACCAAACTTTCACTGTCTCACTGCCCCTCGCCCCCGCCACCTTTGAAAAGGTGGACGAAACTTTTGAATCAAGATCAGATGGAAAAGTGCTCCCTGCCTGCCGGAGTGGGGCCTATGGGGGCGCTCAGATGCTCCAGGGCTGTGGCACATACAGCCGTTCATAAATCGCGACTGCATACCGGTCGGACATGCCCGAGATATAGTCACATGCCGCACGCGCCTCGTCCGAATCCTTCAGAATCTGCTGGTATTCCTGCGGAAGCTCCTTAGGATGTGCCGTAAAATAGGCATATAGCTGTTCTACAACCGCCTGTGCCTTTCCCTCTTCCCCTTTGGCGGCGGGACTGGTGTAGACCGCATCGTACATAAATTTGTGAAACTGCTTGAAAGCCGCACCTGTGGTGGGGTCCATTCGGATGTCTTCGCCGCTGTTTTGGACAATCGACTCGATCAGAGCGGTGATCCGCTGGGATTTGGTGCGCCCCAGGTCGTATTTGATCGTCCAGGGGATCTCTTCCTCCGAAAGCACCTGGGCGCGCATCGCATCTTCCAGGTCATGGTTGAGGTAGGCGATCTTGTCCGCATAGTAGACCACCCTGCCTTCGAGTGTCAGAGCAGCCCCCTCGGCGGATGGGTTGGAATACGAGTGGCAGCCGATCCCGTTGCGCACCTCAAAGGTGAGGTTCAAGCCTGCGCCGCCATTTTCCAGCTTCTCCACCACCCGCACGCTCTGCATCGGATGAGAAAAGCCGTAGGGACAGCAATGTTTGAGTGCCCGTTCCCCCGCGTGCCCGAATGGGGTATGCCCCAGGTCATGCCCCAGCGCGATTGCCTCGGTCAGCTCCTCGTTGAGCCGCAGGGCAGATGCGATGGTGCGGGCAATCTGGCTGACCTCGAGCGTATGGGTCAGACGGGTGCGGTAATGGTCGCTTTCCGGTGAGAGGAACACCTGTGTTTTGTGCATCAGCCTCCGGAAGCTCTTGCAATGGATAATCCGGTCCCGGTCGCGCGCATAGGCGGTGCGGATTGGGCAGTCCTCAACCGGGCGTTCCCGGCCGCGGGAATTTTGGGGAAGGCTGGCGTATTTTGAGAGGTTTTCCGCCTGCATGTGTTCGGTTTGTTCTCGGATCGTCATGGCTGTCCACCCTTCCTGAATGCTGTCATTCGGCCGGTTCCCGGTTTCGCTCTAATATATTATACTCCGCCAAAAGAAAAATTCCTGCCCTATGCAAAAATTTCTTGCAAAAGACAGGAATCGACCGGCTTATCCTTCGATACATGCAAACCGTTTTTCGATGGCCTGCGGTACCACCTGCGCCGCAGTCAGCTCGGTAAGCTCCTTTTCAAACGGTGGGAGGTCGCAGTCCCGCAGCAGGATCTGTAACCGTACCACTGCACCAAAGTCGGAAAAGGTCGTCCGGGCGTGATATTTGGGCAAAATATAGGAGATTTTCCCATAAAGGTCGTAGCCGAATTCCAACGCCAGCTCGGTGCATTCGCTCACTGTCATCCGCTCCGCCGCATCGACCGCGAGCTTTGCCCCATGCGAATAGGCGCGTACCAATCCGCCCGCGCCCAGCAGAATCCCGCCAAAATAACGGGTCACCACCACTACGATGTCGGTCAGCCCCTCCTTTTGCAGCACATCGAGCACCGGCATCCCGGCTGTACCCTGCGGCTCTCCGTCGTCCGAATAGCGCCGGGTCTGCCCTTCCCGCAGGATATAGGCATAAACGTTGTGGGCAGCATCCCAGTGCGCAGACTTTTTCTCATTGATGAACGCCACAGCTTCCTCTTCGGTGCGCGCCGGCCGGATGTACCCGATGAACCGGGAGCGCCGTTCGGTGAATTCGTCCGAAGCGTCCGAACGGACCGTTGTATATTCGATCATAGGCTTTCCCCCAGCCGTATCAGGGGCGGCCAAATACCACACCCTGCGGACGATTTAAAATGGTTCGGCGATACAAAAAACTGGCGCTGGAATCCCTCTCCTGCGCCAGGTACACACGCTGGAATCCATGGCACTGCCAGCGGCAGAACCATGGATTGGATGCATACGTCTTATTTTTCGTCGGAAGTTTCGGTGAATGCGATAACATCCTCTTCGACTTCTTTTTTGGCATTTTCATCAATGCCCAGCTTGTCCTGCACCTTTTTCTTGGCCCTGCGCCAATAGATGCCGATGACTGCACCCACTGCAACAATGACACCTGCTACCACCTGGATGGTATAGGTCATGACCGAGGGGTCGAGATAAGCGGATACGGCGGTGGAAAGGATCACCGTCAAACAGACCATCTGAAGAATACGGTTGAACAGTTTCATCTGAAAAAGACTCCTATACAGCATTTGTTAATTTTCACGTGCATTTTATCATATCGCTTTTTTTGTGAAATGTCAATGCCAAAACCGGGCCGGGATGTACAAAAATCCCGGCCTGTGCGGGGATTCAGGCAGGCCCTAGTCCCCAAACGAGATGCCGAGGCTCCGCGCAGTAAAAACCATCTGGTCGTCCGGGGTGACAAATTTGGTCTTGCCCGCTACATCGGAGAGGCTGTTATGCATTACCCGGTTGTTCTGCTCCGCGACCGCGACCCCGAATATCTTCTTGCTGACCAGCTCGGCGGCATATACGCCAAACTGAGAGGCGAGAACCCTGTCATAAGACGAGGGAGAACCGCCGCGCAGATAGTGCCCCGGCACCACCACACGGGTATCAAAGCCGGTCGCCTCAGCGATCTGGCGCGCAATCCGGTTGGTAGCGGTGGTCTCACCTGCGGCTGCCCGCCGCTCGGAGCGCTCCTTCTTTTTCATTTTGGCCTCAGCAGTGTCGAAGGCTCCTTCTGCCACCGCAATGATCGAAAAGCTCTTGCCATCATTGGCGCGCCGCTCCACCGCCTTAATCACTTTTTTTATGTCATAGGGGATTTCCGGGATCAGGATGATGTCCGCACCGCCCGCAATCCCGGTATAGAGGGTGAGCCACCCAGCCTTGTTTCCCATGATCTCAATGACCATGACCCGTTTGTGGCTGCTGGCGGTGGTGTGGATCCGGTCAACGACCTCGGTGCCGATATCCACCGCAGTGTGGAACCCAAACGTCACATCGGTGCCCCAGATGTCGTTGTCAATCGTCTTGGGAAGCCCGATAATGTTCATTCCCTCCTGCGAGAGCAGGTTGGCGGTCTTGTGAGTGCCGTTTCCCCCGAGCGTAAGCAGGCAGTCGAGCTTCATCCGCTTGTAGTTTTCCTTCATCTGTGCAACCTTGTCCACCTCGTTCTCGACAACCTTCATGCTTTTATAGGGGGTGCGCGCAGTGCCGAGGATGGTGCCGCCCTGGGTGAGGATTCCGGAGAAATCGGATGGCTTCATCTCGTGGTATTCCCCTTCGATCAGGCCCTTATACCCATCGACGATCCCCACCATCTGCACATCGTCCATCTTCTGGTACATCGCTTTCGCCACCCCGCGGATGGTCGCGTTCAGCCCAGGGCAGTCCCCGCCCGCCGTCAAAATACCGATTCTTTTTGCCATGTTCCATTCCTCCTGTCTTCAGTGTCTCCAGAAAAGCCATATCAGTATAGCGGCCTCCGCCAACGTAATCAGCGGTATGCCCCACACAAAATACCAGTGTTTTGTCTTATGGCGGAACAGGTACATCCCTGCCCAGACACCCGGCCCGCCGCCAAGCAGCGCGGTCAGAAAAAAACTGCGCTCCGGAATCCGCCAGCGTTTCCGTTTCGCTCTGCGCTTGTCCACTCCGCAGAGGAGCAGCCCCGCCAGATTAACCGCCAGCAGATACCCCAGCCCGCAGGCCATCCCCCATTCCATCTCAAGCCCCCTCTTTTCCTTCCTGCCGCCTGCCGGAACCTTTATCCGGCCTTTCTTCTTTGAACGTCCGGATGGCCGCGGGCACCCGCCCCGCCGGCTGTCCGGGGCCACAGATAATTGTGATATAATGGCCGCTTGTAACCATTATATCACAAATTTATCCAGACCACAACGCCCAGTTTCTTTTCCAGACGCAAAAGAACTGGGGCGCCGGTTTCGGTAATGCACAGGGATGCGGGGCGGAAAAAAGCACCGCAAGCGTTCATACGCTCGCGGTGCCATCAGCATCCCTGGTTTTGGCAGGCTCCTATTCCGGCATTTTGGCGAAAAGGGTGCAGGCATAGCCATGGGTATAGCCGTTGCGCTCCCCGACATAAACGCCGACCCCAACATGGGTATAGCCCTCTTTGATCATGTTCTCGTAGTGGGACTGGCTCTCGACCCACTCATCGAACCAGAAGTCAGCGGAAAGTGCATCATTGCAGTTTGGGTCGTCATATCTGGTGGTACAGAGGTTTTCACCCGCGAGCTTGTCATACGCGACCGGCACATCATCCTGAAGGACCGTAAACCAGCTGCGGTCATCCGGGCGGCGGTGGGCAAAGGTGTCACTGTCAAACAGCTCCTTGCTGCGGATGCGTGCGCCTTCCTGAAGTTCCTCCATAAAGACCAGCTCATTCAGCCCGATCCGGGCGCGCTCGGCATTGATTTTTTCGATAATCTGTTCTTCCACTGCGCTCTGGAATCCCGCACCGCCCGAAGGGGATTCGGCGGACAGCACCTGAGACATGCTGCTCCCATTGGTTTCCCCATCCGGCGCTGTCTGTACGGCGGAGGACTGGGGCTGTCCAGAGGATTCGGAAAGGGCTGCGGTGCTGCTGCACGCGGTCAGCAGGGTGAGCAGGGCAAGTAAAACCGCTAATTTTTTCAAAACGGCATCTCCTTTTTTCTATTTTCAAAGTAAGAACCTGTATTCATAATCAGAGGATGCCGGATGGGCGAGGGATTTTGCTGCCCTGCAAGGCGAAAAAACGCAGACAATACTTTGTGTATTGCAAGATTTTTCAACGCGGCAGGCCGGCAAAAGACCCGCTCAGACGGTGTCGAATGGTTGTGAATACGGGTTCTAAAATTTAGAAACGGCCTTTCCCTAATCCTAGCATAAATATCTGCCAAGTGCAAGATTTGCGGATTGGATTTTTCTGCTTGAAGTGTTATACTATACTACATCTACATGTCCGGATGTGCCGGAACCTGCCTGAGGACCGGGAATCGGCTTTGACGGTTCAGGCAGTCCACAGCGCGCACAGGGATGCAGACAGGAAGGAGAACAAGATGAAATTAGAAGACGCCGCGGAGCGGGTGAAGGAGCTGCGCGAAACCATCGAACGCCACAACCACAGCTATTATGTTCTGGATAACCCAACCATTTCCGACTATGACTATGACCGGCTTCTGCACGAGCTGATCGACCTGGAGGCGGAATTCCCCGCACTTGCGGCTGAAAATTCCCCGACCCGGCGGGTGGGCGGCGCGGCTTTAAACACCTTTGCGCCGGTGCGCCACGAGGTGCAGATGGGGTCGCTTCAGGATGTGTTTGACGTGGAGGAGCTGCGTGCGTTTGATACCCGGGTACGGGAAACGGTCGCGTGCCCGGTCTATACAGTGGAGCCCAAGATCGACGGGCTTTCGGTCTCGCTCGAATATCGAAACGGGCAGTTTGTGCGCGGTTCCACCCGGGGGGACGGGATCACTGGGGAGGATGTCTCGGAAAATTTAAAAACCGTCCGCTCGATCCCGATGTCGCTGCGGGAGCCGCTGCCATTCCTCGAGGTGCGCGGGGAGGTCTATATGCCGCGCGCCAGCTTTGACCGGGTGGTGGCCCGCCAGCTCGAGAACGAAGAGGAGCCGTTCAAGAATCCCCGCAATGCGGCAGCCGGTTCCCTCAGGCAGAAGGACAGCCGGGTCACCGCCCAGCGCGGCCTGGACATCTTCGTATTCAACATCCAACAGGTCGAAGGGAAAAACCTTTCGGCGCACAGGGAATCGCTCGATTTCTTACAGGAACAGGGATTCAAGGTGATCCCGACCTGTAAGCGGTTTTCCGAAATAGAATCTGCGATCGCCGAGGTGGAGCGGATTGGAGAAGCGCGGTACCAGTTCCCGTTCGACATTGACGGCGCGGTCATCAAGGTGGACAGCTTCGCCGACCGGGAACTGTTGGGTGCAACCTCGAAGTTCCCGCGCTGGGCAGTCGCGTTCAAATACCCGCCCGAAGAAAAGGAAACCACCCTGCGCGACATCCTGATTCAGGTCGGGCGTACCGGTGCGCTCACCCCTACCGCGGTTTTTGAGCCGATTACCCTTGCTGGAACAACGGTCAGCCGCGCGGTTCTCCACAACCAGGATTTTATCAACGAAAAAGGGGTGGCTGTCGGGGACCGGATCATCGTGCGCAAGGCGGGGGACATCATCCCCGAAGTGGTGGCGGTTGCGCACCATCAGGAGGGGGCGCCGCCCTACCAGATCCCTTCCATCTGCCCCTCCTGCGGCAGTATCGCTGAACGCGAGGAAGGGGAAGCGGTCCTGCGGTGTGTCAATATGGCCTGCCCTGCACAGGTGGCGCGCAATCTGGTGCATTTTGCCAGCCGCGATGCCATGGATGTGGATGGGCTTGGCCCGGCGATCGTCCACCAGCTTCTCGACGCGGGATTAGTGCAGTCCTTTGCCGACCTTTACACGCTGGAGGAAGGCCAGCTCGCAAAATTGGAGCGGATGGGAAAGCGGAGCGCCAAAAACCTCGTAAATGCCCTCGAAGCCTCCAAAAGCCGCGACCTTTCCAGATTGCTCTTCGCGCTCGGCATCCGCGGGATCGGCCAGCGTTCCGCGCAGCTTCTCGCGCAGCGGTTCGGGGAGATGGACGGGGTGATGTCCGCCACAGCGGAGGAGATCGCCGGTATCGAAGGCTATGGGGAGATCATGGCACAGAGCGTGGCGGACTTCTTCGCGCTCGAACAGAACCGGCGGCTGATCGAACGCCTGAAAGAGCTGGGACTCAATATGCGCTGCGATACCGTCCCTGCTGCCGGCACCCTTTCGGGAAAGACCTTCGTGCTGACCGGCACCCTGCCGACCCTCTCCCGCAGCGAGGCCAAAGCGATGATCGAAGCAGTGGGCGGCAAGGTGAGCGGGAGCGTATCCAAAAAGACCGGCTATGTGGTAGCCGGGGAAGAGGCGGGCAGCAAGCTCACCAAAGCGAACGCATTGGGGATTCCGGTAATCGGGGAAGACGAGCTGCGCGCCATGATCGAAAAAGGAGGGAATCCCCTTGCTGAATGAAGACCCAATCCTCAAAAAACTGCTGCCCTATATCGGGGTGACTGCACTGGCCTTCTACCTGCTTCCGCTCGCGGGGCGGGATACCGGCAGTTTCATCCTGATCCTTCTGGTGCTCATCCCGCTGATCTGCCTGTTTACCGCGGTGGTATTCGCGTTCCGCCACGGGCTGGTCTGGTGGTATTTCCTGCTGATCGGTGGGATGTTCCTGCCGAGCATCCCCCTCTATTACAACAGTTCAGCCGTTTTCTACGCGTGCTTTTTTGGGGTGATTGCCCTGTTGGGCAGTCTGGCAGGCGGCTATTTCCACAAAAAGAAATAGGACTGCCCGCAGCGGCATCCGTTTCCAGAGATGCCAATAAACGCTTGACCAGCCCAAAAAAGCGGACATTTCGATGCTTCCAACAGCCCTTATGCCATAAACCCGGCCAACAGGCCCTGGGCCATCGGCTGATAGGCGGAACTGCCATCCAGAATTGTTCCAAACGTGTCCACCCAATACGGGATATAACCGCATCGGTTCGCCACCATCCGCGAACCGATGTTTGTGACAGATGCCGAATAAAGCGGGACGATCCCGCGTTCCAGCGGTTCCCGCGTCAGCCCGCTTACCAGACGGGTCGCCAGACCTGCGTTTCTGTGTCCCTCCACGACATCCACACCCACCTCCCACACATCGTCCACAACAGATTCTGCGGAGCCTGCAATTTCAATGATCTCGTGCTGCTCTTTCGCGACACAAACAGCTTTCGTGGGGGTGGAACCGTTGGCATCAAATGCCAGCGCGTTTTCAAAGCCGGACAGCCCGTTCAGAGACTGAACCTCTCCCCCAAAGAGGAATGTACCGGAGGCATCCGGCCATGTGGGCCGACCCTCCCTGCCGCGGTGGCCGGGAACATAGTGGATTGTCTGTCCATAAACAAGCGGGACCTCAAACATTTCGTCCCTGCTTTTGCCCTGTAAGAGTTCCCGGACCTTTTTATGCAGGTCTTTTGAGGTACAAATGACCACACAGTTCCGATATGCCAGCAGTTTTAGGATGCGCTGCCCTTCCTCAGGGTGCACCGAATAGACCGTCTGTTTTCCGTTTCATTCCGCCCGGCTGCAGGCATACTCCTTTGACAGCAGCTCCTCGATTTTGTCTTTTATAAGCTCTTTCATCCGTCCTTCCTCCCTTCTCCCCATTATAGGACATGCCGCGGCCGATCGCAAGATATACCGCCAGAACCGCCTGTAACCACGGGAAAAGGGGACTGTCCCGACATTGACAGATCGGTGGTTTTGCTATAAAATCAAACTGGTGTATCATACTATAGATAAAGCACTGAAACACAAACACATGGCTCCCAGCGGCAGGCTTTTGCCCGCCAGCACACAAAGCATACCGGTTCGGGGAAGGAGGAAAGGCCGATGGTCCAAAAACTGCTGCGCATTGCGGCGGCACTGTCCCTCTGTCTGACCCTGTCCTCCTGCAATGGCTTTGATCCGGTGCTTGAAAACCTGATGAGCCCACCCCGCCTGACCGCCGGGCAGAAGGAGATTGAGGAGGCGCTGTCTGCCGCTGCGGTCACTGCGAACCCGATTCTGAAATACCCCAAAAGCGGTGACTACCGCTCGGCGTTTGTCTTTTATGACCTCGATCAGGACGGTGACGAAGAAGCGATTGCCTTTTATGCGACCGATTCGAACGACTATACCCGCGCCTGCCTGCTGGACCGCGACCCATCCGGGCAGTGGTACTCCCCCTGTGAGATCGCGGGCGCGGACAAGGACATTGATTTCATCGCATTTGCCAACATATCGGGCCGCAGCTCTCCGGATATTGTGATCGGCTGGAGCAACCCCGATGAGGAGAAGATGACGCTCGGCGTTTACACCTACGACACCCTGAAAGGGAGCCGCCCCCATCTGAACAGCCTTTTGAGCCATTCGGAGGATGTGTCCTTCAACCGCTATCTCATCAGCGATCTTGACAACGACGGCCTGGATGACATTTTCCTGCTGACCCACAACACCAACTCCTCCTGGATCAAGATGGTTTCGTACATCGGCTACAACGTCGGGGTGACAGATGACCTGCCGCTTTCGGACTCGATCGTCCAGTTTGCGGGGGCGGCCGCGGGCAGGCTGTTCCCCACAGACGGCCGGCTCTGCATCTTCATCGACGAGCTGCTTGCCGGAAACGAACTTGTGACCGAGGTTTTCACAATGGAAGCCGGTTCCCTGACCCCGGTCATTTTTCAAGAGATGGAACAGCCTGGCCCTGACCCGGTGACCGAAGAATCCCGGCCTTCCCTCTATGAACAGACCCGCCGGTCCAACACCGTCTCCTCCGGGGAGCCGCCCGCGCCGGTCTGCATGGATGTGGACGGCGATTCGGTGGTCGAAATCCCGACCGCCCGTCCCCTTCCCGGTTATGAAGACCGGGTCAGCGACGAATCCGAGCGGATTTATCTGACCGAGTTCCACCGGTTTTCCGAAGACGCCCTGGAACGGGTATTCGCCGGTGCATTTAACCGGCAGGCGGGTTACCGGGTCGAGTTCCCGCCCGAGTGGATCGATACTGTCACGGTGGTCAACCAGATTGAAAACGGTGAATGGATTTTTATTGTCTACAACGACACCCTGCGCCGGCCGCTTGAAGCCCTTTCGGGGGAGCTGGCGCGGATCCGGGTGGTGAGCACCTCGGATTATCAGGACAAATTCCTTGAAAGCTACATCCGGCTATGCGAGCCGCGCGGGGCATTCAGCTATTATGGGTATGTCCCGGAGACGCCCAACAGCACGCTTGCCGTTACCGCTGAGGTGCTGAAAGACGAACTGTTTTCCCTCATCTAGGGGTTGTCTGAAAAAGCAGGCCCCCAATCTTCCAACAGAAAGGTGGTTTTCCGGTTTATGAAGCGTATTCTGGTCGTTGAGGACGAAGATGTCATCCGCGATTTTGAAGTTATCAACCTCAAACGTTCGGGTTATGAGGTCGTCGATGTCCCCAGTGGGGAAGAGGCAATGCTTGTTTTCGATCGCAATCCGTATTATTTCGATGTTGCTCTACTCGATGTTATGATGCCGGGCATCGACGGATTCGAGGTCTGCCGCCGGATGCGGGAGAAAAACCAGTCGATCGGCATTATCATGCTCACCGCCAAAAGCCAGGAGATGGACAAGGTCAACGGCCTGATGATCGGCGCGGATGATTATGTTACCAAACCGTTCTCCCCATCCGAACTGGTCGCGCGGGTCGATGCGATCCATCGCCGGGTCACGATGGCGGCGGAAAAGGCACAGGCCCCGGTGGTCAGCGAGATGGCTTCCGGACCGTTTGTACTCAATACCAAGAGCCGCACCCTCACCAAAAACGGCAAGGCAATCGAGCTGACCCAGGTGGAATACCAGATCCTTGAGTTTTTTTTCCACAACCCCAACACCGCGCTGGGGCGGCAGGAGATTCTGGATAAGGTCTGGGGCGAGGGGTACTTCGGGGATATCAAAATTGTGGATGTCAACGTGCGGCGGCTGCGCATGAAGCTCGAAGATGAACCATCCAGCCCCAAACATCTGCTCACCGTCTGGGGCTTTGGCTACAAGTGGGTCCAGTGACAGCGTAAGCTTGGTTCCGGGCCGGCTTTACAAGTGCAAAACGTCCCCATCCCAGCCAAAACAGTTTCTGTTTTCCGTATTCTCGCGCAGCTTTGACGCTCGGGGGCATTTGGCGGCGAGGGAGCCGCCGCATACAAAAGATGCCTCACCGCTGTACAGAAAGGAGTGCGCCCGATGGCTGTCAAAAAGATCACGAAACGATGGCTTTTCAACAATCTGGGGGTCATTCTGGTGATCCTGATCGCGCTGGAAGTCATCTTTGCGTTTGGCATCCGGGAATTTTACTACAGCTCGGTGCGTTCAACGATTCTGGCACAGTCAAGCGTGATCACCAGCCAGCTCACCTCCTATGCGGAGGACAGTTCTGCGGTCTTTGCCTCGCAGGTGCGCACGCTGGTCGAAAACTTCCAGGAGCGCGAACGGATGGAACTGATGGCAATCGACATCAACGGCAAGGTCACCTTTACGTCGAGTGGGTTTGAACCGGGCAATGAGGTCTATATGCCCGATTTCACTGAGGCGCTGCGCTCGAACAGCGGCACAGCCGAAATGGTCGATGTCGTCAACGGCGAGAAGATCATGGCCATTACCGTGATCTCCCCGGTTGTCGGGGAACAGCTCGCGGCCATGCGGATCGCGGTTTCACTCGACCGGATTGACCAGCAGATCATCCTGTTTATCCTCGTTATCACCCTTGTGTGTGTGGCGATCCTGTTTTTCGTGATCTTCTCCAGCTCCTATTTTATCAACTCGATCGTCAATCCAGTAGGCGAGATCGGCGCAACCGCCCGCAAGATCGCTCAGGGGGATTTCGGGGCACGCCTGCACAAAAAGAACGACGACGAGATCGGCGAGCTCTGTGATACCATCAACTATATGGCCGAGGAACTTTCGGCCAACGAACGGATGAAAAACGATTTTATCTCGTCGGTTTCACACGAACTGCGCACCCCGCTGACCGCGATCAAGGGCTGGGCGGAAACGCTGAACGACATGCACGAGGAGATCGACCGGGAAACCCTCGGGAAGGGGATGCGGGTCATCAACGGGGAGACCGAGCGCCTGACGCAGATGGTCGAGGAGCTGCTCGATTTCAGCCGGCTTCAGAGCGGCCGCATCCAGCTGATCCGGGAGAATCTCGACCTGATCGCCGAGCTTTCGGATGCTGTGATGATGTACGAAGAGCGTGCAAAACATGAAAGCAAACAGCTTGTCTATGAGGAACCGGACCTGATCGCTCCTTTTTACGGCGACCGTAACCGGCTGCGCCAGGTGTTTGTCAACATCATCGACAATGCCCTGAAATATTCCGACAAAGGGGACACCATCACCATCCAGGCCAGGTTGTCGGAAGGGATGACCTGTATCGAGGTGGCGGACACCGGATGCGGCATCCGGGAAGCCGACCTTCCCCGGATCAAGGAAAAATTTTTCAAGGCGAACGCGACCCGGCGCGGCTCAGGGATCGGGCTCGCGATGGCGGACGAGATCGTCTCGATGCATGGCGGCTCGCTCGAGATCACCTCAAAGGAGACGGTCGGCACCCGGGTGACCATCCGGCTGCCGGTCGGGCAGGGTTGACTTGCCGGCGCGGTTCGGCGTATAATAGATTCTGCATCCTTTCCTGGAAAGCGCCCTGACGGTCCCCCAGCCGCCCCATTCTCATAAACGGTTCGCCAGCCCTTTCGAGGGCTGCACCGCTGCAGCGGCGGCGGGATAAAATAAGCAGCGAGAGAAATGGTGGATGCTTGGTAAAAACGAGCGGCCGCAAGGAAAAAGCGCGGGAATATCTGGCGTACTCCGCGCATTCTTTGATACAGCAGATGCCGCTTTTGGCAGAAAAAGCGGCTGTCCCGATTTTTCAAGCAGTCCCTGACCAGATACCTGCCGAACGGCGGAAAAAGGTGATGATTTGTCTAAACAATCCAGTTCAACCAAAAAGACCTCGATCGGCGGGCAAGCCCTGATCGAAGGGGTCATGATGCGCGGCCCATACACCTCCGCAATGGCGGTGCGCAAGCCGGACGGTGAAATCTATCTCGAAACCTGGGAGACCAACGGAACCGGCTGGTACACAAAGGTACCGCTCCTGCGCGGAGTCTGCAACCTGTTCCTTTCGCTGGCGACCGGCTATCGCTGCCTGATGAAGTCCGCCGAGATTTCAGGCATGGCAGAGGAGGAACAGCCCTCCAAATTTGACCTGTGGGTCGACAAGCACCTCGGCGACAAGGCGGTCTGGGTGTTCAACCTGTTGGTGACAGTGCTGGCGATGTTCCTGAGCATCGGCCTGTTCATGCTCCTGCCCTCCGCGATTGTCAAATGGGTCGGCAGCCGGTTTGCCGCCCCCGCGTTTGTCTTGACCTCCATTGAGGGGCTGATTAAAATTGCTGTTTTCATCCTCTACCTCTTCGCGGTAAGCCGGATGAAGGACATCTACCGGGTATTCCAGTACCACGGCGCGGAACATAAGACGATCGCCTGCTACGAAGCCGCTGCGGAACTGTCCCCTGATAACGCCAAAAACTATCCGCGGTTCCATCCGCGCTGCGGGACGAGCTTTCTGCTGATCGTTCTGGTCATCTCGATCCTCGTGTTCTCGGTGGTCACCTGGTCGAGCGTCTGGATGCGTGTCGCACTCAAAATTCTTCTACTGCCGGTGGTGGTAGGGATTGCCTATGAGATTATCCGGTTTGCCGGGCGTCACGACAACCCGCTGACCCGCGCGGTTTCCGCTCCGGGGCTGTGGCTCCAGAACCTCACCACCTTTGAGCCGGACGAGAGCCAGCTCGAAGTGGCGATTGCGGCAATGAAGCCCTGCATCCCGGACGATGGCACCGACAACTATTGAGGTCTTTCCATGACGGTTTTACAGCTTTATCAAACTGCATACCAGACGATTCTGCAAAACGCACAGGAACCGGGTTCCTGTGCGTTTGATCTGTCCTGCCTGCTCGAACTGGTCTTTGGCTTTGACCGGTTCCATCTGCCCTCCTGCGGCAGCCGGGAGGCTTCCCCTGCACAGGCAGAACAGTTCCAGGCCCTCTGTGCCCGCTATCTTTCCGGGGAACCGCTCCAATACCTGCTCGGCGAGTGGGAATTTTTCGGCCTGCCCTTTGCTGTCGGCGAAGGGGTGCTGATCCCCCGCCCGGACACCGAAACCCTCGTCGAAACCGGGCTTTCGCTCCTGCGCAGGACTGCCTCCCCTGTCATTGCCGACCTCTGTGCCGGCAGCGGCTGTGTGGGCATTGCGCTCGCCAGCCAGCGTCCGGATGCCACCGTCTACGCGCTCGAGCGCTCGGAGCAGGCGTTCGGCTATCTGCAAACCAATATCGGAAAGAACCATGCACAAGGCGTGCGGGCGCTCCTCGGCGACGCGCTCTCCCCGCCTGTACTGCCCCCCTTGGACTGCGTGGTCTCCAATCCGCCCTATATCCCGCGCTGTGAGATGGAAACCCTCCAGCCGCAGGTGAAGCACGAGCCGCGGATGGCGCTGTTCGGCGGCGAGGACGGGTATGACTTCTACCGGGCGCTGCCCGCCCTCTATCTGCCGCGGCTCAAGCCGGGCGGCGCGATCGCATTTGAGGTCGGCTATAACCAGGCGGAGCAGGTTTCCAACCTGCTCGCTGCCGCCGGTTACATCGGTGTGGGCGTCGAGCACGATCTCGCCGGGATCGCGCGGGTGGTTTACGGCAGGAAACCGCTGGACAGCCCGACACCGGTCCGCACAAAAAGTCACGCATGATCTTTCCAGCTGTTCTATAATGGAGGCACAGAGAGAAACGAAAGGGGGCTGTGGGGATGGACTGGACGACCGGGCTGCAACGGGCGATCGACTATGTAGAGGATCATCTGGCCGAGCCGCTTGACTATGCGGAGATTGCGCGGCAGGCATATTCCTCGAGCTTTCATTTCCAGCGGATTTTCAGTATTCTATGCGGTTATACGCTCGGCGAGTATATCCGCAGCCGCCGGCTGACCCTCGCAGGGAATGAACTGCTCAGAACCGACAGCAGGGTGATCGACGTTGCGCTCAAATACGGCTACGACTCCCCCGAGAGCTTCAGCCGGGCGTTTGCCAGATTCCACGGGGTCCTCCCTTCCCGGGTCAAATCCGGGACAATCCCCCTCAAATCCTTTTCCCGCCTCTCTGTGAAACTCATTTTAGAAGGAGGGTCTCTCATGGATTACAGAATCGAGACCAGCAAAGGATTCCGGATGCTTCTCAAAAAGACCCGTTTCAAACAGGGCAGCGAGATTACCAAGCCGCAGATCCACCAGTTTTGGGGCCAGTGCAACGCCGACGGTACCACCTCCATCCTGAGCCGGCGCACCCGCCCGGACAGCATGTTCGGTGATGCGATCATCGGGGTCTGTTTCAACGACCCGGAGCGCGGGGACTTCGACTACGCGATCGGCGTACCCTACGACGGCGGCGAAGTGCCCGAGGGGTTTGCAGTCGAAGAGATTCCCGGCGGAAGCTGGGCGGCATTCCGGTGCACGAAAAAACAGGAGCCAATTTCCGACTCGTTTCAGGCACTCTGGAAGCAGATTTACTCCGAATTCTTCCCCACAAGTGAATTCCAGCCCGCACATGGGGTTTCTCTCGAGCTTTATGAGAGCGATCGGGTCAACGAGGAAGGATATACCTTCGAAATCTGGGTTGCAGTGCGCAAGCAGTGACGAAAAAATACGGACGCCAGATAGAACATTTGGCGTCCGTATTTTTTTATTCGAATTCCGCATCTTCCGGGAATCCTTCCTCTTTCCGCGGCTCCGGCATCGGGAGATGTGCATTCAGCCAGCCAAGCAGGTCGCCGTACACCTGTACCCGGTTGACCTCCCCGAGCATCTCATGCCGCCCGCCCTCATACAGCTTGAGTTCCACGTCCCGCACGCCCGCCTTCCGGTAGCGCTCATACACCTGGGAAGGGCCTTTCCCGTACTCCCCTACCGGGTCCATTGTCCCCGCAAACAGCAGGATCGGCAGCTCCTTTCTGGCCCCCTCGAAGCAGGAACGGTCGTTAGACCGGCTCACGAGGGTGAACAGGTCGTAAAACCCCGCGGAGGTGAACAGGAACCCGCAGCGTTCGTCCGACACATACTGGTCAACCCATGCGGTATCCCGGGAGAGCCAGTCGGATTTGGTGCGCCACGGCTGGAACCCCTTGAGAAACGGGCCAAAGACCATCCGATTGAGGTCCCGGTCGATCGCGCCCGGCCCGTATTTGCGGACCGACCGCGCCGCGGCACGCTGCGCCAGCTCCACCTTCAGCCCGCTTCTGGCAGTGCCGCTCAGGATCATCCCACTGAGCGTAGAAGGGTATTTCATCGCATAAAGCCGTGTGACAAACGAACCCATGCTGTGCCCAAGGAGCACCGACCGTTCACAGAACGGCACCTCGCTGTGCACAATCTTGTGGAACTTGTATTGATCCTCGATAAGGGTGCGCCAGCCGTCTTTTTCCCCGAACCAGCCAAACTTGTTCTCGTAGGACGAGCGCCCATGCCCGATGTGGTCAACCCCGCAGGCGACATAGCCATGCTGCGCCAGAAACCGCATAAAATCATGGTAACGGCCCATATGCTCCGACATCCCATGGCAGATCTGCACGATACCCCGCATCTCCCCTGCCGGGATGTAAAGCCATCCGAAGATGGTGTTCAGCCCATTGGTACTTTTATACTCAATCTGTTTGACAGTAATATTCAAAGCTCATCTTCCTTTGCTCGCTTTACTGGACAGCGGGGGCGGCGTCCGAGGCCGGGTCCATCTTGGCCGGCGGCCGGTGGAAAGTCCGGTCGACTACCTCGTGCAGCTCCCCGCGCTGGGTCACCGTATAAAAACGGACGTTCAGCAGCCGCTTCCACATCTGCACAAGGATCGAGCGTTCGTTCTGCGGCATACCGGTCACCGCATTGACCACATGGTTTTCCCGGATATAATGGACAATGGCGCTCTTCGGGTTATCTGAAAACTGTACGGTCATCTGTGCGCTGTACTCCTTGGCTACTTCAAACAGGTGTTCCAATGCAGCAGGGTTGGTCTGCGAACCGTTTTTCATCACGCTCAGAACAAGCAGTTCGGTATCGGAAAGGTCGGCGATCACCCTGGCGGATTTGATAATACGTTCACAGGCAAACTGGTCTGTCACCAGAACAAGCGTGGCATATGCGGACATCTGTGTGCGATTCATGGCGATCTCCTTTTCATCATTGTCACTCTCAGCAGTGGTTTGCATTTCATAATTCAAGTATACAGCATATTTGTAAACAAATCTATGCAAACTGCGGGAATTTCAAAAAATTTTACCGGAATTTCACCTGGTAACCACACACTTTTCCATATACAATATCTCCCCCGGATTTGTTCATCCGGGGGAGATGGTTCCCCTTATGCGTCAGTTGAAGAAGTAGTTGAAGAACTCTTCAAACTGGTCGTAGCCAGGATTCTGGGTGCTGTCGGGGGTCTGCGTGTTATTGGGGGCCTGCTGCTGCGGAATCTGCTGTTGGTTGGCAGGGGTGGACGTCCCGCCCATATCCTCCATCAGCTCAACGGTGATATTGAAGAACCTGCCGCTCTCTCCATAGCGGCTGCCCTGACGGTAAACCTCCAGTTCGACCGTGTCGCCCGGTTTTTTCCCATCAAGCACATCACTGAGCGACTGGAACCCATCCAGCTCCTGCCCGTCCGCCTTGGTGATGATGTCATTGGGTACCACGCCTTTTTTCGAGATGTCCGAGCCTTCCTCGGTCGACTGCACCAGAAGCCCGGTCGGCCACTGGTTCAGGCGTGCGCGCACCTCGTCCACCGCCGAAGCGGTGATCCCGAGCATGACCCGCCCGGTAACCCGTCCATACTGGATCAGGTCATCAATAATCGGTTTGGCCTCGCTGGTCGGGATCGCAAAACCCATACCGTCCGAGCCGGTTGCAATCACCTTTGCCGAGTTGATCCCGATTACCTGCCCATATTCGTTCACCAGAGCGCCGCCCGAGTTACCCGAGTTGATCGCCGCGTCGGTCTGGATCAGGTTGGAATAGGTTGTCATTGAGCCGAGGTCGTCCCTAGCGGTGAGGGTCCGGTTCAGCCCCGAGACGATCCCCTGGGTCACACTGCCGGCAAACTCAAGCGACTGTGGGCTGCCGATCGCCAGCACCTTCTCACCCACCTTGGTCTCTTCCGAATTGCCGAATTCCGCCGGGGCCAGGCCGGTGGCATCCACCTTGATGACCGCGAGGTCGGTCTTGGTGTCAATCCCCACGACCCGGCCTTCATATTTGGTTTCCGCATCGCTCAGGATAACAGTAATCCCCTGTGCGTTTTCCACCACATGTGCGTTGGTGACGATATAGCCGTCCTCCCGCATGATAATGCCGCTGCCAAGCCCCTGCCCGCTGTAGCCCTGGGTCTCGAAATAGGTGGTGATCGCCACAATGGAAGGCTGGATTTTTTCGACGATCTGCTCGGTCGTGAGACGCCCGTTGGAAAGCTGCTCATCCGGCACATTCTGCGGCTTGTTGTTGAGCGTGATACTAGGCAGGTCGGATGCCGGAACCCGCACCGTCTGCTGGTCATCCGGAAGCTGTACCGTATCGGACGGAGCCGGGGCAAAGGTGGAATAGATGCCAACCCCCGCAAAGACGAGCACCGAAGCGGCAAGCACTGTCCCGAGCAGGATGCCGAACACCATCAGCCCCTTACGTTTTTTGCGCGGCTTGACCGCTGCGGCCTGTGCCTGCTCATATTCGGCGTAGTTCCACTGGTACGGCTCTTTCTCTTTTTCAGGGCCTGCGCCGGACCCGGCCCTCGGGTTGCCCCATCCCTGACCCGGCTGCTGGGTGAAGGGCGGCTGATAACCCTTACCCTCCTGCTGGGGCGGCGCCTGCCAGACGTATGGGTTGCCGTTTGGCGGCTGGTTGGGCTGGCTGGGCTGACCGTATCCGCCGCCGGAGGATTCCGGAGAATCCTGCATCTCGTTGGGGTTATAATTCATATTATCGCTCATATATTTCATCCCTTCTGGTCCAGTTCAGTCTGCTCTGATTCTTTGGATTTGTTTGATTATAGTATATCGGATAATTGTGAAATTAAAATAAACGGTATTTGAAAAGATTGTCTGATTTTGTGAAATACCGGTTAACAAACCAGTCTGTCTGCTGCCAAAATATGAAAAAGGGGAACAGCCTTGCAGACAGCTCCCCGATAAGCCGGAATTTATCGTTTTCCTGTCTTAATAAATTCAATTAGCTTTTCCACATCATCAAAATTATCATAATCACCAATGATTCCTTTACGATGATATCGGATTCCTCTTTTTTCATTTTCCTCAAGGCAGTCAAGAAGTTTCTCTATACCATATCTTTTTATAAACAATGTAAAACCATATGGCTTGATTTTGTTCAGTAATCCTCTTTTGCAATCCATTTCACAGGCATAACAGCCTAAGAATCCCTTTTCGATGGAGCATTTTCTATTTTCACATTGGGTGTAGTCCGGACAGTTATCCGAATAACAGCCATTGCATTTTATATTTTCTGAACACAGGCAACAAGCAAGTCCACATCTTGCGATTCCTAATTCTCGTTTCATTGTTTGCCCTCCCCCAATTCCGAGCAGGTTGGCGATCGAGCGCACGATATGCGGCTCCAGCCCCGCGCCCTCCCTTGTATGGTGTGGTGCGAAACTACTTTCTGTTTGGTTTTCTTTTGATTCTCAACAGTCTGATGAAATCATCAAACAAAGCGGTATCCGTTGGCTCAAACATCAGCCATTTCCCGTCATGATACGTTTGCGTTTCATCGTAAATCCTCTGCACTTCTTTGGAATAATTTTCCCTGTCTGCCTCAAATTTTAACCTTTCGTCTTTCCCTAAGATCACCATAAATCCTACGCAGTTTTCCTTCGCATATAATGCGCACAGCGTTTTTCCTCCCCGACGGTATTTATATTCATATTTCCACGCTTTCCCGCCTTGATCCCACGAACACTCCATGTCATATCTTTCATCAATAGCAGCATTTAATTGATTCCAAATATCGTACAGCGATCCCCCCACTAAAATTACCATCTCTTCCGCACCAGGTATAAGATCAAGCATCATAATAGCCTCCTGTCCAAATTTCAATTTGTGATTCTGATTTTACCATGCGCTTGGATGCGGGCAGGTTCTCAGGAAACCGGCGGTTCCTTCTCTTTTTCCCGTTCTTTTTCCTTGTCCTTCTCCTTTTTTGCCCGCGCCTTGGACTGTGGGTTCGGGATAGTAAAGACAAACTCGCTGTATTCCCCCTCTACACTGCGCACGATGATATCTCCGCCATGCAGGTTGATGATCGAGCGCACGATATGCAGCCCCAGCCCCGCGCCGCCCTTGTCCCGGCTGCGGGATTTGTCGGTCTTATAGAACCGGTCAAAGATGTGGGGAATCTCGTCCTTCGCGATGCCATCGCCCGAATTCTTGATCCCGACTGCGGTGCCTGCATCACTCTCTGTATAATTTACTTCAATATATCCACCTTCGTTGACAAATTTAAACGCATTTTCGATCAGGTTATAGACGACCTGATGGATCAGGTCGGGGTCGGCCTCGACCATCACCTTTCCGCGGTCCAGCCCGCGCACCTCGATCTGTTTTGCCTCAAGCGGCTGCTCAAAGGTGAACACCGTCTTGATAACGGTATCGTTCACATCGAACAGGTCGGGCTTCATCTCCAGTTCCCCTGCCTCAATCCGGGCGATGTTGAGCATCGAGCGCACCAGGCGGGAAAGCCGTTTGATCTCGTCCGAGACGATCCGCAGATAATCATCCCTCCTTTCAGGGGGGATAGTGCCGTCGAGGATGCCGTCTACAAACCCGGCGATCGTAGTCATGGGGGTGCGCAGCTCGTGGGATACATTCGCGGTGAACGACCGCCGGGCAACCTCGGTGGTCGCGAGGGAGGAAGCCATGTTGTTGAACGAAATCGCAAGCTGGCCGATCTCGTCATAGCTCTCGACCGGGACCCTCATGGTAAAGTCCCCCTTGGAAAAGCTCTGGGTTGCAGCGACCATCTTGCGCAGCGGGCGCACCAGATCGGCAGTGGTGAAATAGACCCCTGCAAATGCCAGAATCAGCACCGCCAGGGAGCTGACAATAAACATCCGGAGAATCTCGGAGAGGAATACGCTCAATGCGCCCGCCGAAGCGGAGACAAAAACTACGGCCGCACGTTTTCCATCCTCGGTATAGATCGGCGTGCCGACTGTATAATGCCCATCCTTGTAGATTCCGTTCATCTTGCCAAGCTCTTCATACTCGCCCTTGTCAAACGCAGCATTCAAGACCTCCTGCGGGATCTCCTTTTCCTCCCGTTCGGAGGAGGAGCCGCCTGCAAACAGCAGGATCTTGCCGTTGGTATCAGCCAGATAGATGTCCGCGTCGATCGAATTGGCAAGTACCGCGTAGGACGGCAGGACAATCCGCGCATTGACCGCCTGATACTCATTGTTTTTCAGGCTGGAATAGGTGAGGGTCGCCGCCAGCTCTGCATTATGCCCCAGCAGCTTGTAACGGTCCTGCTTAAAATACTGAGAGGCAAAGGTCAGCAGCACCGCCCCCAGAACAACCAGGCTCAACAGGATAATGGCTGAAACCATTATGAAGTGTTTGCTAAACAACGTCTTCCGCATAAAACCACCGTCTTTTAAAAAAGGCCGCCGGAACAGGCAGCCTTCTCGATTCTTATTCTTTCACTTCAAATTTATAGCCAACGCCCCAGACCGTTTTGAGCGTCCACTGATCCGAAACCCCTTCGAGCTTCTCACGGAGCCGCTTGACATGCACGTCAACGGTGCGGCTATCCCCATAGTACTCGAACCCCCACACCTCATCAAGCAGCTGGTCGCGGGTATAGACCCGGTTTGGGTTGCTCGCAAGATGGTAAAGAAGCTCCAGCTCCTTGGGCGGGGTATCCACCACCCTGCCATCCACTTTCAGCTCGTATCTGGTCATGTTGACAACCAGCTTGTCATAGCTGACCTCCTTGATGTCCGAGTCGGACGCGCTCTTGCCGGTGCGCCGCATGATCGCCTTGATCCGCGCGACGATCTCCTTGGGGTCGAACGGCTTGACCACATAATCGTCCGATCCCAGCTCCAGCCCAAGCACCTTGTCAAACGTCTCGCCCTTCGCGGTAATCATGATGATCGGGCAGTTGGACTTTTTGCGGATCTCGCGGCAGACCTGCCATCCATCCAGTTTTGGCATCATGATGTCGAGCAGGATCAAGTCCGGGGTATCCGCATTGAACTTTGCGAGCGCTTCTTCCCCATCATTCGCGATTGAGAGGGTGTACCCCTCCTTTTCGAGATAAAGCCGGAGCAATTCACAGATGTTGCGGTCGTCGTCACAAATCAGGATTTTTCCGATTGACATGATGTTGTTCCTCCCGTTTTAAAATCGGATCAGGCACAGGGATGCAGGCCAGGTCCAGCCCTTGTGTATATGATACCACCCTCGCGAAGTGATATGGTATAGTGGCTTGCTTTGCAGCTGTTATACCACAATTATACAGCAAAACAACCGGCTTTGGTGAATATTCTTTGAACGAAAGTTGTCCTTCCTGCGAATTTTGGCGACAGGCCCTAATCCTCCGGTTCTCTATGGGATTCGAGCTGTTCGACCCGTTTCTCCAGGCTGTCGATGCTGGTGAGCAGATGCATCAAAGCGGAGACCAGCAGCGCCAGAACCGCTGAACCAAAAAGCAGGAGCAGCCAGAAACTGCCCATAAGAACCGGCAAAATGAAGCAGCCAAAGACCAGATTAAACAAGAGACACGCCAAAAACGTCTCCACAAATCCCTTCATCAGGAAACATCTCCTTTTGCGATGCCATGTCAGCATCTCTTGCAGCGGCCTTTTTCTTCATGGGCAGGAGGGGTGGGGACTGTGCATCGCCTGTTTACAGGCCGCGACCGCGTCCTCCTGTGTTTCAGCGGTAATCAGGAACCGGTTGTTGTGGCAGAACCGCAGCCCCGGGATACCGGACAACTCCCTCAGCTCGCTGGCCGAACGGCCCGCCCAGGCCGCCGGGAACGGGCATTTGAGCGCATTCCCCTCCGGCTCGGACGGCACCCCTTGTGCGCTGAAACCGCCCCTTTGGGACGGATAGACTACAAACTGCGCTTCAGATGGGCAGAGCACCGCCTTCCACGGGGCAAACCGTTCGAGCAGGACGATCCCGTCCTGCATCTGCGAGAGCGCGCCTTCCACCATCTTTCTGGCGCGCTGGATGCTCCACACCAGCTCAAACCGTTTTTCCAGGATCAACTGCGCGATCCCGACCACCTGTGCAAAACACTCGTCGGAGGGCGCCTCCGAATCCCAGCTCGGATTAAACGAAGCAACCATCCCAGCCAGCGGATGCCCACATCCGGTATTGTCATCCAGGTCGAGCGGCTGGACAAAGTGAGCATCAATCCGGGCAGCCTCCTCTTCCCCGACCAGCCCCGGCCCATACTCCCGCCAGAGCAGGCCGAAAGCGGCGTAGGGGACGCCGTTCGGGCGCACCGGAGCGCCTGTCTGATGGTGGTCAAACCTGCCTCCGCCGATGTCGAATATCAGCCCGTCGAACCCCTCCGGAATCTCGAACGTCCTGCGGATTTCAATGCCGGGATAGCAGATGCGCAGGAGCGCGGATGCGAAAACATCGTCCGCATGAAATTTTCCACTGTGGGTCAATGCCAGCATTTCAGGCTTCCTCCTGTTTTCCGGAATAGAAAAAGGTGTTTTTATCGACCGCGCTGCACCACGACACATTTTGCAGGACCTTCAAAACTGCCGGACGTCCGGCGCGCCCGCTCAGTTCTTTGACCAGCTCGGAGACGGTGACCAGCTTCTCCTGGTGTTTCTGGAAATAGGCATAGAGCCATTTGACCAGTTCCGGCTCTGCAAAGGCCTTGCCGACGGGCTCCACGGCCTGCCGGACCGGCTGTGCAATTCCCTGTGTTTTGCAGTAGGAATCGTAAACCGCCTTGACCCGGCTGGCCAGAAGCGGTGTAAAACCCGGTTCCTTGCCGAGCAGATGGAACGGGCAGCGCGCCAGGTCCTCCATCGTTTGATAGCGCCGCTCCTGACAATATTTCAAGAATGGCAGATAGGTCGCCTTACTGTAAATCTCAACAATGCTGTTTTCCACAAATACCCTCCCTTTTTCTCTCGAACGGCAAAGCCCGTTCACGCCTCCAGAACCTCCTGTACCCGTCCAACCTGGTCCCCCTCCTCAAGCATCACCTTGATCCCGTGGGGGTGGCTGGGACTGTTGGTCAGAATACGCTTGACATGCCCGCGGGTCAGCTTCCCGGTGGGCTGGTCCTTTTTCAGCACGATGTCCACCAGTGCACCGGGCCGGATGTTGCTCCGCAGCTTGCCGGTCATGGCTGGGACTCCCCATCCAGCCACGCCAGTACATCCGCAGCATTGGTGTCCGGCTTGGCCTTCTCAAAGACCTTCTCGATCATACCATTTTCATCAATCACATAGGTGGTGCGGGCCACCCCCATGCTGACCTTTCCATACAGCTTCTTTTCCTTCCAGACATCATATGCCTGGATTGCCTCGAGCGCAGGGTCTGCGAGCAGCAGGAACGGAAGCCCCTGTTTTTCCGCAAAATTCCGATGGGAGCGCTCGCTGTCCTTGCTGACCCCGATAACCGCCACCCCGCGCCCTTCATATTCCGGCCAAGCATCCCGGAAGGCACATGCCTGCCGGGTGCAGCCGGGGGTATTGTCGCGCGGATAAAAATACAGGACCACCTTTTTGCCTGCGAAATCCGCAAGGCTGACCGGGTTCCCCTCCTTGTCGTTCAGGATGAACCCGGGTGCTTTTGTCCCCGCCTGTAACATCTGCCTCTCTCCTTTTCGGTTCTCTTTCCGATTGACTATAAAATGCCCACTGCCAGAGGGTTCCATGCACCTATCTGCGAAAGGCCGCGCCGTTTCCAACACCCCATTGCCCCCGCTCGGCGGCAAGCTCAAAATGCAGCTTCGCGATCCCGAGGTCGATGCTCTGATGGGTCGCATAATCCGGGACCTGCGCAGTCGCTTCCCCATTCGCCCATGTGAAGCGCACCGGCTGCCGATTGAGCGCGGACGGCGCCTTCTGCACCGCCCACATCCCCTCCAGGAACCATTCGGGCGGCTGGCTCGCCGCTTCATACATCTGCTCCACCGGTTTGGTCGAGCGGTGCGCGAGCCTGTAAACCAGCCGTTCCTTTCCGGCTGCCTCCCCGGTCGCCGGTTTTCCGGCCACGATCAGGCAGACCAGCTCTTCACCTGCTGCGGGCTGGACCGCGCACCGCTTGCGGTCGAACGTCCCGCCGACCCAGCAGGTTCCCAAGCCAAGCTTGGTCGCCTCCAGCACCAGCTTTTCCCCATAGTAGCCGACCTTCTCGTTCAGGCAGAGGTCGGCGGAACTGCCTGCCATTGCAAAATAATGCCGCACGCCGGAGAACATCCCATAGCTGCGCCGCAGGCTTCTGAACGCTGCGGGATCGTCCTGCACAAGCCGGATGTTCAGTTCCGCATCCCGGCTGCATTGGCGGGCCAGCAGTTCGAGCGCCTGCACCTGTTCCGGGTCCAGTGGTTCGGTCAGATAGGCGCGGCGGGAAACGCGCCGCTCGATCGCTTCCAGATCGGTCATTGTGCTTCCACCTCCTACTCACCGATGATCTTGATGAGAACCCGTTTATCCCGTTTCCCGTCAAACTCAAAGTAGAAAATCTGTTCCCATCTGCCGAAATCCAGCTTTCCTTCGGTCACCGCGACCACCGTTTCCCGGCCCATCACCGTACGTTTGAGGTGCGCGTCCGCATTGTCTTCGAAGCCGTTGTGCCGGTACTGGTCGTACGGCTTTTCGGGCGCGAGCTTCTCGAGCCATACCTCGTAATCCTGATGCAGGCCGCTTTCGTCATCGTTGATAAAAACGCTCGCGGTAATGTTCATCGCATTGACCAGCACCAGCCCCTCCTGAATACCGCTCTCTGTAATCGCTTCCTGCACCTGCCGGGTGATATTCACCAGCCCACGGCGGGCCGGCAAACGAAAATGCAGCTCTTTTCGATAGGATTTCATCTGCGAAGGTCGCCTCCTGTCTTTTTGTCCTCTCCGGATTGTTCGGTTTTTCAACGGATGCCGCTGGCCCGGCCTTTCTGCCCGCCCCGCAGAACGGAAAAAGCCAGTATACCGTATTATATCTGTTTTGCAAATTATGATAGCACAACTGTTTTCGGATGTAAAGTAAAATGGGAAAAGGGCTTGACATTCCTCCCATTCTGGTATAAAATAATTTTAGAAATTATTCTTATTATCGGTAAAGGAAGTATCCGGCTATGAAATATTCCAGACAGCGGGAACTGATCCTCGAAACGGTGATGGAGAATCCTGTCCATCCAACTGCTGATACCGTCTATGCGATGGTCCGCGAACAGGAACCGAATATCAGCCTTGGCACCGTCTACCGCAATTTGAACCTGCTTGCCGAGCAGGGCATACTGCGCAGAATTCCGATGCCGGCTGCTTCGGACCGGTTTGATGGCCGGACCGATTCGCACCACCATATGCGGTGCTGTGGCTGCGGCAACCTTTTTGATCTGCCGATTGCCGAATTTGCAGGGCTGGAAGAACAGCTGAAAAATCTTGCGGGATTCTCGATCACCGGCTACCAGATTCTGTTTGAGGGGTTCTGTCCTGCATGTGCTGGGAAACATCTGCCGGAACAAGGCGGTAGAAATATCGCAGAAAGAGGTTGATTGACATGGACAATTTAAAGGGCACCAAAACCGAAGCCAACCTGATGGCCGCCTTTGCGGGTGAATCCCAGGCGACCAACAAATACACCTATTATGCCTCCAAGGCAAAGAAGGAAGGGTTTGTACAGATTGCGAACTTTTTCCTGGAGACCGCCGGCAACGAGCGGGAACATGCGAAGATCTGGTTTAAGCTGCTGCACGACGGTGTACCGTCCACCACTGTCAACCTTGCGGATGCCGCTTCCGGCGAAAACTTCGAGTGGACCGATATGTACGCAAAATTTGCGAAGGAAGCCAAAGAGGAAGGGTTCGACCGGATCGCGTACCTCTTCGAGGCGGTTGGAAAGATTGAAAAGGAGCACGAGGAGCGTTACCGCGCCCTGCTCAAAAATATTGAAACCGAACAGGTTTTTGCACGCACCGGCGTTATGATCTGGCAGTGCAGCAACTGTGGTCATATCCATGTCGGCGAAAAAGCGCCTGAGATCTGCCCGGTCTGCGATCATCCGCAGGCATACTTCCAGATTCAGGCCAAAAACTATTAAGGGTTGCCTATCCTTCTCTTTTACGCAACCCCACCAGCTTGTCTTCCCACTCTTTTTATTTTTCATTGAGGAAGCTGCCTGCCTCAAATCATAGGCGGCTTCCTCCTTTTTTATTGCTATTTTTAGTAAATAGGCGTATAGTATAGGCAGCTCACTTGAAACATTCTGTTTTCAAGCAGTGGGCACCAGGCACAGGCATTGCCTGCTGTAATACGGAGCAGGGCCGCCTTTGGTGGGCTTCCTGTGGCCAGAGGGCCGCAGGTTTCAAAAGGATGTCCGGATTCTTCTGAAGTCCTTCGATGATAGGCGGTGCCGGAAAAAATTACAAAAGGACAGGTGTAATCTATGAACTGGGTAAACGAATCAATCTTCTATCATATCTATCCGCTCGGATTCTGTGGGGCGCCGCAGCAGAACGGCCAAGACGCCCCTGTTAACCGGATCGGGAAACTCTCCGGCTGGATTCCCCATCTGCGGGAACTTGGGGTCAATGCGCTCTATATCGGGCCGGTGTTTGAATCGAGCGAACACGGCTATGATACCCGCGATTACTATAACATCGACCGCCGCCTCGGCTCGAATGAGGATTTCAAACGTCTCTGCCGCGAGCTGCATGAAAACGGCATCCGGGTGGTGCTCGACGGTGTATTCAACCACGTTGGGCGCGAATTCTGGGCTTTTCAGGATGTGCAGAAAAACGGGTCCGCCTCCCCCTACTGCGGCTGGTTCCACAACCTCAATTTTGGCGGCGGCAGCCCGCTGGGGGATCCATTCTGGTACGAAGGCTGGCAGGGGCATTACAATCTGGTCAAGCTCAACCTGCGCAATCCGGACGTTGTGAGCCATCTGCTTGGCGCGGTGGGCATGTGGATCGACGAATTCGGGATCGACGGTCTGCGCCTTGACGCGGCTGACTGTGTTGACATGGACTTTTTCCACCAGCTCCGGAACTACTGCAAGGGCAGAAACCCCGATTTCTGGCTGATGGGCGAGATCATCCATGGGGATTACAACCGTTGGGCGAACCCCGGTGCGCTCGATTCGGTCACCAACTACGAATGCCGCAAAGGGCTTTACTCCTCCCACAACGACAAAAACTACTTTGAGATTGCCTATTCGCTCAACCGGCAGTCGGGCGGGAACGGCGGTATCTACCGTTCGCTCTGCCTTTACAACTTTGTGGACAACCACGACGTCAACCGGCTTGCTTCCACCCTGAGCAACCATTCCCATCTCTGCAATGTCTATACCCTGCTTTACACCATGCCCGGCGTCCCATCGCTCTACTATGGCAGCGAATGGGGCGTTCAGGGGGTCCGGCAAAACCATTCAGACGCGCCTCTGCGGCCCTGCCTCGACCTGGGCAGCATTCCCAGCCCCAACCTCGCGCTGCTCAACCACCTGAAAACGCTTGGAAAAATCCGTCACGCGCTGCCTGCCCTCCAATATGGCGGGTACGACCAGCTCACCGTGAAGAACGAGCAGCTTGCGTTTTTGCGTGCCACCCCTGAACAACAGGTTTATGTTGCGCTCAACCTTTCCGAGCATCCGGAGTATATCGAATTCCGCGGAAGGACCTCTGCGCTAGTCGATCTGTTCACCGGTACCCGGTTTGAAACCAACGATGGTAATTTCAAGCTCGAACTGCCCGCATATGGAGCGCGGATTTTTGTGGAGCCGCATGTCTATGAGCAGTATGTCCAGCAGGCAGACCTCCCTGCCGCGGTTTCCCAGCCGGAACCGGCCAGACCTGAACCCCGCACGTTAAAAATCGGGCGCTACCGCCATTTCAAGGGGAACGAATACGAGGTGATCGGCTGCGCGCGGCACAGCGAGACGCTCGAAGAGCTGGTTGTATACCGAGCGCTCTATGGGGAGCAGGAGCTTTGGGTGCGTCCGCTTGAGATGTTCCTCGGCGATGTCGAGCGGGACGGGAAACCCATCCCCCGCTTCACCTGGATCGGCTGACTCCGGAACGAAAAATTGGGCCAGCTCCTGCCCTAGTCAGGAGCTTAGAACCTGTTTCGCATCTAAAGTTTTACTCAATTTTTTTCAAAAAATTGCGGGGTCGAGGGGCAGAGCCCCCGACGCGCTCCGCAGAGCGCGGAATGCTTTAGCCTGTGAAGCGCGTTTTTCGGGTGAATTGCCGCGAAGCGGCAAGAGGGGGCTTTTTGCAAGTGAAAAAGCCCCCTTGCAAAAAAGAAATACAGAACAGGCCCTTAAAACCCGTACTCACAGCCATTCGATGCCGTCTGAACGGGCATCCCCTGATTATGAGTACACGCCCTAAAAAAGCTGCCGCCCGTTTTTCGAATTGGGAAAAACGGGCGGCTTTGCGTATTCAGGCTGGTTCCCGGACGAGCGGTGCGATCTTTGCCCCGACCAGCGGCAGCAGGTCGGATGGAGCCGCTTCTATCTGGCAACCAATCCGCCCGCCACTGACGATGACCGACGGCAGCGTTTCCACCGCAGCATCAAAAACTGTGGGAAACTGTTTTTTCATCCCGACCGGCGAACAGCCGCCGCGGATGTAACCGGTTATCTTGTTGATCTCGTTTACATGGATCATCTCAACCGCCTTTTCCCCCACTGCCTTTGCGGCTTTTTTGAGGTCCAGCTCTTTGGCGACCGGGATGACAAACACATAAAATCCCCCGTTCCCCCGCGTCACCAACGTTTTGTAGACCTGTTCCACCCGCTGCCCCAGCTTTTCCGCAACGCTCACTCCGTCGATCTTCCCGTCTGCATGGTCATAGGTGTGCGTCTGATAGGGCACCTTTGCCCGATCCAGCATCCGCATCGCGTTTGTTTTCTGTTCTGCCATCCGACATCCCTTCCCCTTTCTGACCATCAAAAATGGGAACCGGAGCGCCCCGATTCCCATTTTTCCCCGATCATACGGGGCTACATGCCCAGATATGCCTTGCGCACCTTGTCATCCGCAAGCATCTCCTTTGCATCCCCGCTCATGACGACTTTCCCTGTCTCGAGCACATAGGCGCGGTTTGCAATTCCCAGCGCCATCTTCGCGTTCTGCTCTACCAGCAGGATGGTCATACCGCTCTGGTTCAGCTCCTCGATGATTTTGAAAATCTCCTTCACCAGCAGCGGTGAAAGGCCCATCGAAGGCTCATCCATCAACAGGATACGGGGCCGGGACATCATCGCGCGCCCGATCGCCAGCATCTGCTGTTCACCGCCTGAGAGGGTGCCGCCCGCCTGTTTATACCGCTCCTTGAGACGGGGAAAATGGCGGTAGACGTTCTCCACATCCTCCGCAATCTGCGCCTTGTCGCCCACGATAAACGCTCCCATCTCCAGATTTTCCTGCACCGTCATTTGTGAAAAAATCCGCCGCCCCTCTGGGACATGCGCCATCCCCAGCGTGATGATCTTCGCCGGATCGGTGGCAAGCAGGTTATGCCCCTCTAGAGAAACCTCTCCCGAAGTCGCTTTTTTCAGACCGGAGATGGTATGCAGCGTGGTGGTTTTACCCGCGCCGTTCGCGCCGATCAGTGAGACGATCTCCCCCTCGTTGACCTCCAGACTGATCCCGTGGATCGCGTGGATTGCCCCATAGGACACATGCAGATCAGTAACTTTCAGCATCGGTTTCCCTCCTATTCTCCAAGATATGCGCCGATCACACGCGGATTGTTGGCGATCTCCTTCGGCGTGCCGTGGGCGATGATCTGCCCATAGTCGATTACAACGATCCGCTCACAGACATTCATCACCAGGCTCATGTCGTGCTCGATCAGCAGGATCGCAATTCCAAACCGTTCCCGGATCAGCGAGATGGCCTGCATCAGTTCAGCGGTCTCGGTCGGGTTCATGCCCGCGGCTGGCTCATCGAGCAGCAGGACTTTCGGGTTGGTCGCGAGCGCGCGTGCGATCTCCAGCTTGCGCTGCTGGCCATACGGCAGATTTTCCGCTACGTGGTCGGCAAGCTCCTCCATATGGAACACGCTGAGCAGGTCACGTGCCTTACGGTCGATCTCCTGCTCCTCCTTCCAGTAGGAAGGGGCGCGCAGAATCGCCTGTAACCCGCTGTACTTCATGTTGTGGTTAAACGCGACCTTGACATTCTCCAGCACGCTCATCTTTTTGAACAGCCGGATATTCTGGAACGTCCGCGCGATCCCTGCCGCAACCATCTGATGCGGCTTTTTCCCGATCAGCGCGGTCCCGTTCAGATAGACTGCGCCCTCGGTCGGCTGATAGACGCCGGTGAGCAGGTTAAAGACGGTGGTTTTTCCCGCACCGTTCGGCCCGATCAGGCCGATCAGCTCTTTCTGCTCGATCTCGACATGAAACCCCTCAACCGCCTTGAGTCCGCCGAAGGTAATGCCGAGGTTCTCCGCTTTCAGCACTGGTACACTCATTCGGACGCGCCCCCTTTCCCTGCCGCGGACGGCTGTTTTTTCTGCCTGCCGGTCAGCCGGTCGATCAGCCGGGTCAACGAGAACTCATAGGTACCAAGCAGGCCGGACGGCTTGAAGATCATAACCAGCACCAGCACCACCGAATAGATCAGCATCCGATAGTCGGCGAGCGAGCGCAGGACTTCAGGCAGGATGGTCAGCCCGACCGCCGAGACAATCGACCCGGTGAGCGACCCCATGCCGCCCAGCACGACAAACACCAGGATGTCGATCGACTTCATGAAATCGAAGTCGGTCGCGCCGAGGATACCGAGGTACTGCCCGTAGATGCCGCCTGCGATTCCTGCAAAGAACGCTGCAAAGGTGAACGCCAGAACCTTGTAATAGGTATTCGGGATGCCCGAAGCCTCGGAGGCGATGTCGTCCTCACGGATCGCCATGATCGCGCGCCCATGCCGCGAACGGACGAAGGCAAACATGACCATCACGCAGACAACCATAATGATGTAAACGACATTCAGGGTCGCGGTCTTGGGGATACGGTTAAGCCCCTGCGCACCGCCGGTAAACGAAAAGAACTCGATCATTGTGCGGATAATCTCACCAAAGCCGAGCGTAATGATGGCGAGATAATCCCCCTTTAGGCGCAGCGCCGGGATCCCGACCAGCAGCCCGAACAGAGCCGCCACCAAACCAGCCAGCAGAAGCGACAACAGGAAAAATCCAGTACCCGCGGGGGAAACGTTCCCCTTCTGCGCGAGCGTGATCCCCACTGTCTCCTGAATATATTTCACAAACAGGGCCGCTGTATATGCACCGATCGACATAAATCCCGCATGTCCAAGTGCAATCTGACCCAGGAAACCGGTTGTCAGGTTGAGGGAGATTGCCAGAATAATATTGATAAAAATGACCATCAAAACGCCGGTCTGATACCGCCCGAGCAGGCCGGTGCGTGTCCCGACATTCATCAGGACAAAGAGCAGTACAACCGCTATCAGATTGATGACATAGGAGCGCATGGTCTCTTTTCTGCTTTTCAATCCAACCACCTACACTTTCTCGCCGATATTTTTGCCGAAGATCCCCGCCGGGCGGACCAGCAGGACAACAATCAGGATTCCGAATACCACCGCATCCGCGAGCTGGGTGGAGATATAGCCTTTGGTCATGCTCTCGACAAGGCCGATCAGCACGCCGCCAAGCATCGCGCCCGGGATATTGCCGATGCCGCCAAGCACCGCCGCAACAAACGCTTTCAGGCCGAGCATCGAGCCCATATACGGCTGGACCTGCGGGTAAGCGGAACAATACATGACCGCCGCGACACCCGCCAGCCCGGACCCGATCGCAAAGGTGAGCGAGATAGTCCGGTTGGTGTTGATGCCCATGAGGATCGCCGCTTTCCCATCCTCCGAAACCGCCCGCATCGCCTTGCCCATCCGGGTCTTTTTGATAAAGAGCTGCAATCCCGCCATGATCGCAACCGAAAGCAGGATGGTCACCACCGAAACGCCGGTGAGCTGGACCGAACCGAAAACGATCGGCGGCACATGAAAGATATTGCTGACCGAACGGGGCGCGGAGGAAAAGAGGATGAGCGCAAGGTTCTCGAGGAAGAGGCTCATCGCGATCGCCGTAATCAGAACCGAAAGGCTGGGCGCGCCACGTAGCGGCTTATAGGCGATCTTTTCGGTCAAAAAGCCGATCAGCGCGCAGACCACGACCGAAAGCAGTATGCAAAGCCAAGCCGGAAGCCCCGCACTGGTGAGCAGCGGGATCGAAAATACCGCCATATATCCGCCTACCATGATGAAATCTCCGTGTGCAAAGTTAATTAGCTTTACGATACCGTATACCATTGTGTAGCCCAGTGCGACCAGCGCATAAACGCTGCCCACCTGAAAGCCGTTGATAAGCTGTTTGATAAAAAGTGTCACGTCTACCAATCCCTCGCCTTTCCCAGCCCCTCAAACAGGCTGTGTCTCTGATCTGCGGCTCTCTCACGGGGGCTCTGCCCCTCGACCCCGCCACCTTTGAAAAGGTGGACGAAACTTTTGGTTCTAAAAAGCAGGTTTTAAAAATCTTCCCGCAGGCCGGGCAAACCGGATGGAACTGACCCACCCAGCCTGTTGGGGTGGGGCCTGCGGGGAGGGGTCGCCGACCCCTATCCCGCAAGACAGCCCGCAGGGGCGTCGCGCTTTGCGCGCTTCGGGCTGAAAAGCCCGAGAAGCCCCGAGGAGGGCGCCCTGCGCCCGGAAGGCTGGTCTGGAACCAGACTTCCGCTGTCCCTAGCCCCGAGGAGGGCGCCCTGCGCCCGGAAGGCTGGTCTGGAGCCAGACTTCCGCTGTCCCTAGCCCCGGGGAGGGCGCCCTGCGCCCGGAAAGCTGGTCTGGAGCCAAACTTCCACTGTCTCAATGCCGGATACCCGCAAAAGGGCAGAGCCGTCCGGCCCTACCCCTTTGCAAACATCCTATCACTTCTGTTGTTGCGGGGCCATTACGCCTCGACCTTCGCCTCGAGCACCGCAGCGCCGTTGGAGCACTTCAGAACCGAAACCGTCTTGATCGGGTCGCCGTTCTCATCAAAGGTGATATGTCCGGTGATCCCATCATAATCAGCTGCTGCCATCGCGTTGATAATCGCCTGGCTGTCGGTCGAACCGGCATTCTCGATCGCCTGTGCGATGATATAAGCCGAGTCATAGCCCAGCGCCGAGAACGAGCGGCCATCCAGATTGAACTTCGCTTTGTAGTCCGAGAGGAACTTCGCCGCTTTCTCGTCCTCGTCCGCATAGTGGTTTGCAAAATAGGTGTTCTCGGTAACCGACATCTTATCCGCCGAAATGATGTTCAGGACACCGTCCCAGCCGTCGCCGCCCAGCACCGGGCCTTCATAGCCGGCTGCGCGCACCTGATCGAGGATCAGCGCTACCTTGCCGTAATAGTCGGGCACGAAAATCGCTTCGGGACTCTGCGCGATCAGGTTGTTGATCTGCACATTGAAGTCGATGTCTGCGCCCGCATACGCCTCCTCGCTTACAATCTCGATCCCTTTGACAGCCGCCTGCGCTTTAAATGCCTGTGTCAGGCCGCTCGAGTATTCCTCGCTGTTGTTGCTCAGGATCGCTACCTTCTTCGCGCCGAGGTTGTCTGCTGCGAAGGTCGCCATGATGGTGCCCTGGAACGGGTCGGTGTAGCAGGTGCGGAATACGTTGTCACCGGTCAGGGTGATGCCCGCCGCGGTACCGGTCGCAGTCAGCATCGGCATGTTATCCTCTACCGCCACATCCGCAACCGCCTGACAGGGCTTGGAGGTGACGTCACCGATCACAGCGACAACCCCCTGGCTGACCATGCTGTTGTATGCGTTGACCGCCTCGGTCGGGTCGCCTTTCTCGTCCATGAGAACCAGCTCGACCTGCTGGCCCAGAATGCCGCCGTTCGCGTTGATCTCCTCGAACGCCATTTTGATGCCGTTGGATGTCGCGATTCCGTAGTCGGAAACCTCGCCGGTCAGCGGGGCAAGTACGCCAATTTTGATGCTGTCTCCAGAAGGTGCCGCGGCAGGAGCCTCGCTCGATGCGGCCGGTGCAGAGCTGCCTGCATCAGGCGCGGAAGATGCAGCAGGCGCCGAACTGCTCCCGCTGGAACCGCATCCTGCAAAGGCACCAGCGACCATTGCCGCCGCCAGCATAGATGCAAATACTCTTTTCATGTTCTTTTCCTCCCTATGTTTGGATCTGTTTTACACTAGAGTCCTGCTACTACTTTAAAGTGGTAACCTTATCAAAAAGTATATTGCAAATCCGCCATAAAATCCATTGCTTTTTTCGCCAATCATCTGCAAACAATCCCCGCCAGTTTTATAAATATTCATAAAATTATCGTATGAATCCCTCATTTGAACCGCTCCATGCAGCAGAAAAACCGGATTTTGGAACCTCTTGGCCATCTGAACAGGCTGCCCTGTTTTGCACATTTCTCTCATCCAAAAGCGGGCCGTGTGTATCCGCCTTGTAATGCGGCGGACATCCATGCTGCTTTTTCCGTCTGGCCGACATACGGATTTCTCGTATTTTCGATGGATTGCAAAGCAATTCACGCTGCTCTTCAAAATTCGTGCTTTTTCGCTTTACAAATTAGTCTGTTTTGGGTACAATACTCTTAAAAAGCAAATCAGCGAAAGGGTGAGCCGAATATGCCGCGCAGAAGTAAAAAAGAAATCAGGATGTCTTACGAGGAGCAGATTCAGGAGATCGAAAACAAGATCGAAGAACATAAGGAAGCGATTTCCCGACTGAAAAAAGAACTGAAAGAGAAACGTGCCGCCAAAGAGCAGGCCGATCTGGAAAAGCTCGCCGCCTTTGTGAAGGAATCGGGCAAAAGCCCGGAGGAAGTCCTCTCAATCCTGCAAAATCGGGAGTAAAACAGGATATATGGTGCAAAATGGGGCCCCTTCTGCAATAGAGGACTTTTCATCTGTATCCACAATCACTCCAACCGTTTGGACAGCTGTGCATCCATACTCAAAATATAGGAAAGAGATTGTGTTCCACAAGCACAGTCTCTTTTTTCATGGTGTGACAGCACACGCAGGATTCCCCGCTACGACCGCACTCCCTTTTGTAGCACTGTAAGCGGGAGGGCCCCGCCGATAAATTACTGGACGGGCGGCGCATAACATCAATGCTATTGACCGGGATTTTTGAGACGGTTCCGCAGTTCTTTGAAAAAAGCGGACAGGAGGCCCGCGCACTCGTTTTGAAGCACGCCGGAAACGATCTCTGGTTTATGGTTGAACGGCAGGGCATTGAAATCGCTGACCGAACCAAAGCAACCCGCTTTGGGGTCGGACGCGCCGTAGACCACCCGCCGGATGCGGGCATTGACAATCGCGCCCGCACACATCGGACACGGCTCCAGCGTCACATAGAGGTCGCACCGATGTAGGCGCCAGCCTCCAAGCCTGCGGCAGGCCATGTCGATCGCCTCCAGCTCGGCATGGGCAAGGGCATTTTTGCCGGATTCACGGCGATTATACCCCTCTCCGACGATCTGACCGTCACAGACTACGACCGCCCCCACAGGCACCTCCCAGATCGCGGCAGCCATTTGTGCCAGTTCGAGTGCGCGTTCCATATAAACCTGATCTTCCACCATCACACCTCCCAGATTCAGTGGTAAAAACTCAGCCAGATCACCCAGGCAAACAGAAGCATCAGCATCACCATTGGGACGTTCAGAAGCAGCCCGGACCACAGTTTCCCCTCGCCTACCGGGCTGTTCAAACGGCGCAGTGACAGGTCCACTTTTCGCACAATCAGAAGGTAGACCAGCCCCATGACAGCAGCCCCTCCGTAAAAGAACATGCGGCAAAGCTCCAGAAGGGCCAGCCTCCAGCCATTCATCTGAAGGCTTCCAACAGCCAGCAGCAGGACAATCAAGTTATTCATAAGATGGATGAATATCCCGGTCCAGAGCGAATGGGTTTTCACGACAAAGAAGCCCAGCGCCAGGCCCATCAGGAACGCGTGCGGAATCTGGGTCATATTGCGGTGGAGCAGGGCAAAGAGCGCGGCAGAAACCACAACTGCCAACCGATCCCCAAACCTGCGAAGGGACCCGAGTATGATGCCTCGATTTACAAATTCCTCCAGAAACGCGGGCAGAATCACCGTGTTGATGACAAACAGAAACGCAGCAAAAGAATCGGCGGGCAGATGCATCGGAATCGGAGGGGAAAACAGGCCGAACAGCGCGAAAACGCTCGCTACCATAGCGGTCAGGACCGAGCCGGCCAGCGATACCCCCAAAGCAACCCCGGTACAGGCAAACAGTACCGGCGGATAAGGCGGATCATGGGGAATTTCCCGATAGGGAAAGCGCACCATGTGGGCATAGACAAGATAAGGCAGAAGAAAAGCCGCCAGATAAAGAAAGATCGTAAAAAGCTCGTTGACTGCGTCAGAAGAGAGGAGGACCGGAGGGAACCGCCGGAACCATCCCCGCAGCAGCCAGACCCCCGCCGTCTGGAGGAGGTAAAGGATCAGGATATTGATGATGACCGCGAGCGCAAGCAGACCGCTTTGTATCCGGAGATGCTCAATAAAAGCTGTCTGGGCACGAAAACGCCGGTATGCGGACAGCGGATTCTCGGTGGGGCTGTACATGGGAATTTCTCCTTCTGGCCATAAGTTTTGATATGACAGCGATGATACCACGCATCAAAGGGATTTGGTGTCATTGGTCATCGGGGCCGGCGCGGACTCTGCACACGCATTGCCCTTGCCATAGCCCTGGTATCATAGCTGTTTTATAGCTATGATACCACATCTTTTGTCTCCCCGGAAAGGATATGCAGATTGCGCAGCAGGATATTTTTGCCGCGCCAGCCGTATGATTTGGTTTTGCAGAGAAGAGCGGCGTTTTGGGCGTCCACCACCGGGGCAGGATTGCGATAAAATCCCTCCACCCTGCTTTTGGCAGCACTCCGATTGACCGGACAGGCTTCGGTACACCGGTCACAGCCCCAGACAAGCCCTCCTTCCCGAATCTGCTCCTGCTCCCAGAGGGTCAGCTCCCCTTTTTTCTGGGTGAGCTCCGAGCGGCACCGTTCCCGGGTAAAACGGCCCTGTGCGAGCGCCCCGGAAGGGCAGGCCGCGCGGCACGCTCCGCACCGGGTACAGAGCTGCTGCGGCTGCGGCGGTGGGATTTCCAGCGGCAGGGTGGTCACGATCTCTCCAATAAAGCAGTAGCTGCCGTAGACCGGATTCAGCAGCAGGCCGTTCAGACCAACCTCCCCCAGCCCTGCGAGGGCAGCCGCCGCGACCTCGTCAATCGGGGAGCTGTCGATAAACGGGACAAACGCTTCCCCCGGAAACCGCTCCGCACAGGACGCCGCGACCTCCGCAAGCAGCGGACGCAGGATGCTGTGATAATCGTCCGGCACCGCGTATCGTGCGATGTTGCGGTCGGGAAAGGCTTCGGTATAGTATCCGAACAGGAAAACCAGCACCGATTGGGCGTTTTGGGGGATGCGTTCTCTGGAACGCACCTCCAGAAGCGGGGGCAGCTCGGAAAACCGGCAGGCCCCCCATTGGTCGATCCCAAACGGTTGCATACATGCGCGCAGACGTTCCACCGTCCTCCCCCTTCCGATCAAAATGCTGGCAAGGGCGTTTTTCCCTGCCGCCCTTACAACCCCGCTTTGCAGATCCCCACTTCAGGAAACACAAAAGTGGAGCCGCGCTGCAAAGATATGGGACTGCGGGTCAATCTCGATCTGTAGGAACCCGCCGCCGCGTTCGACAATCTGCCGCACCGATACCAGGCCAATCCCATGCTGGAACCGGTCGTCCTTGCGGCTGACCGGGTTCCCTTCCCCATCCAGCTCGATCTCCCCGGCAAACGGGTTGCGCAGCTCGACCGTGACCCATCCGCCGTTGCTGCTGCTCGTGAGCGACAGGAACCGTTCGCTGCTTTCCGGAACTTCAGAGCAGGCCTCAAACGCATTGTCCACCAGGTTGCCAAAAATCCGGCAGAGTTCCAGGTCGCTCAATCCGATCCGCCCGGGCAGGTTGACGGTGGCGGAGAACGCAATTCTGTTGTCCGCGCACCGTCCGGCGCATTCCTGCAAGATCGCATCAACGACCACATGGTTGGCGTAACGGGTATAGTGCAGGGAGTTTTCCATCTCGTGGTTCATCTGCCCAAGCAGCTCGAGCGCGGTCTCCCGTTCCCCTGTCTCGACCATCCAGCGGACTGCGTCGGCCATCCGCTGATAGTCGTGTTTGAACGCCCGCAGCTCCTGAACATAACGGGTGAACTGCTGGTAATGGCTGACCTGCCGCTGGAGCTGTTTTTCAACCTGACGGGTTTTCAGTTCATATTCGATGTAGGTGCTGATGTCGATTGCATACCAGAGCACCGTATAAAAGCAGGCCACAGCCACCACACTGGTGAGCAGATGGAACGCGAGCGTCCAGATGTGCGGGAAGTCGTAGTAGTAGACATAGCTTTCCAGCACGAGATAGGCAAACAGAAGGCACAGACTGGTGCTGGCGAGGCCGGCCTGTTCCTTACAGGCCAGCAGCAGGCGCAGGTGCTCATCCGGGAACATCCGCCGCTGGAGCCAGAGCAAAGGGCAGCAGAGGAACAGGGAAACGGCAAGCGAAACGCTGTACCAACAGGGGCTGGCAACCACGCCGTACAGGTTGGTTCCGGCTGTAAGTGCAAAGAATGGGATCATGACCCCGCGCACCCCCAGCAGGACAAACGGAAACAGCACCCCGACAAAAAGGGCGTGCAGCGGCCTGGCATGAAAGAGAAGGGCATTCTCCGCCAGATAGAGCGCGGTCATCAGCAGATAAACGGTAAAGATGTGCAGCGGTGACCAGGCGAGCACCGCAAATATCCCGGTATTCACACAGCAGAGCGGGAGCGTCCAGCGTTTTGCGCGGCGCCCGCAGGCGAACAGCCGCCGGGTATACCGGAATGCCTGAAGATGGAACGCAAAGATTCCCAAAACCGCGAATGCCCCTGCAAGGAAGGTCCGGTTCATGCCATCCCCCTATCCGGCATCCGTTCTGCCCGTATGATGAGAAAATTCGGCTTGTGCAATTCCCGGCAGAGCGACGGGTCTGCCGCAAGGGCGGCTTCGCCGGGCGAGGTCTCCCGCAGGATGTCGATCCGGAACCCCCCCTGTGCAAGGGCGGTCACAATCTCCCCCATCGTGCGGTGCCAGACCACCACCCCGTCGATAATCCAGTGGGACTCCCGCCGCCCGGGGCGGTTGTAATCGGAGAGCAGGAACGCTTCGGGGTTCCCGCCCGCATCCCGAACCCAGCTGGGCCGGTCGCTCCGCGGCGCGGTGACAACCGGGTGTTCCTGCGAGAAGAGCAGCGTCCCGCCCGGCCGGACAAGCCCCGCCAGCACCCGCACGAGGGCCGCAAAATCCGGAATGTAGTGGAACGCGAGCGAACTGTAGACAAGGTCAAACCGCTCCCCCAGCCCTCCGGCCCGGCTGATGTCCATCCTCCGGTAGACGATCTTCGGGTCCGCATTTTCGCGGCGCGCAACCTCGAGCATCCGCTCTGAAAGGTCGATCCCCACCACCCGGCAGGCGCCGCGGGCAACCGCATCCGCACAGCTGCGCCCATAGCCGCAGCCCAGGTCAAGCACCGTTTTCCCGCTGAGATCGGGCAGCAGGGCACGCATCACCGGCTGTTCCAGCAGGTCGTTGTAGTTGTTTTTCTGTGCGCGTATCTGGCGGTAGCCTTCAAAAAAGACCGGATTGTCGTAAATGGATTCGTATTCCATCGGATTCCCCGCTTTCAGACGGTCAGTCCGCCGTCCGAAAGGAACCGGGAAAGCACCTCCCTGACTTTTTTTGCATGGGTCCGACCGAGCGGGACCTCTTCCCCACTGGTGAGCAGCAGCGTTTCCTGCCCCATCCGCCGGATCCGCGCCAGACTGACCAGAAAGGCCCGGTGGGTACGGACAAACCCTTTGTCCAGCAGGCGGGTTTCCAGCTCGTCCATACTCGAATAGAAGGCAAACGCCCCGCTGTCGTAATGGACGGTGACAATCCGTTTGCTGACCTCGAAATAGACGATCTCCCGCAGCGGGATCGCCCGGCATTCCGCGCCCCGCTCGCAGCGGAACAGTTCGCCCGTATTCCGCCGGGCCAGCCTGACCGCCTTGAGAAAGGTCTGTTCAAATTTTTCGCAGGTGAACCCGCCTTTCACCAGATATTGCAGCGGCGCTGCATCGAAGCTCTCAAAGACAGCCTCCCGCATCTGGGTCAGGAAGATGATCTGCGCCCGGCAGCCGGCCTCCCGCAGACGCCTGGCCGCGTCGATGCCGGACATCCGCTCCATCTGGACATCCAGATAGAGGATATCCGCATCCCCGGGGGAATCCTCCAACGCAAACAGCAGCGATTCCGCGCTCGGAAAACAGGCGGTGCGTATCTCAATCCGATGCTTTTGGGCAAGCCGTTCGACCCGACCGGCATACTGTGCGAGGATCTGCGGGTCGTCATCACAAAACAGGATCTGCAACAACCGGATTCCCCCCTTTTTTCTGTCACCATCCTATCACAAAACAGGGCGGAAACACAATCACCTTTTGATAAAACTTGAAAAAATCCCACTTTCTTTTCGCAATTTTTTTCAATCTGTGGTATACTATAGCGTAGTATCCTGAAATCAAACAGCCTGATTGGGGGAATGGTTTATGAATGATTCTGCGGAGATTCTCTGTATCGGCACCGAGATTCTGCTCGGCAATATTGTCAACACCAATTCGCAGGTGATCTCGCGCGGCCTTGCCGACGCGGGGATCAACCTTTATCATCATACGGTGGTCGGGGACAACCCCGAGCGTTTGAAAGAGGCGCTCGAGCTGGCGTTCTCCCGCAACAGCATTGTGATTACGACCGGCGGGCTCGGCCCCACCTATGATGACCTGACCAAAGAGACGATTGCGGGATATTTTGGGAAAAAGCTCGAGATGCACGAACCGTCCCGGCAGGCGCTCCTCCGCTTTTTTGAGAAGTTCCGCCGCCCGATGACCGAAAACAACCTCAAACAGGCGATGATGCCCGAAGGGTGCATCGTTCTGGAAAACCGCAACGGCACCGCCCCCGGTGCGATCATCGAAGGGGAAGATGGGAAAATTGCGATTATGATGCCCGGACCGCCGCGCGAGATGGCCCCGATGTTCCAGAACCAGGTGATGCCCTATCTGGTCAAGCGGTCAGGGCATGTCCTGCGCTCCCACTGCCTCTATTTCTTCGGGATCGGCGAAAGCCAGCTTGAATCCGAGCTGCGCAAGGAGATGGAGGAGATGACCAACCCGACGATCGCCCCCTATGCCAAAGAAGGGGAGGTCATGCTCCGGGTGACTGCCTCGGGCGACAGCGAAGCGGAAGCGGAACAGCGGATGGAACCGGTGATCGCGCAGCTTCAGGAGCGGTTTTCCAAGTACGTATACGGGGTGGATGTGGACAACCTGCAAACGGCTGCCGTCCATCTGCTGACGGAAAAAGGGCTGAAAGCCGCGGTTGCGGAGAGCTGCACCGGCGGCTATGTGGCCAAACGGCTGACCGATGTAGCAGGCAGCTCGGCGGTATTCGACTGCGGGGTGGTCAGCTACTCCAACGAAATCAAAACGGAGCTGCTCGGCGTTTCGCGCGAGACGCTCGAAACAGTTGGGGCGGTCTCCCCGGAAACCGCAAAACAGATGGCGGACGGGGTGCGCCGGGTATCCGGCGCGGATATCGGCATCTCAACGACCGGCATCGCAGGCCCGGACGGTGGGACCGAAGAGAAACCGGTTGGCTTGGTCTATGTCGGGGTGAGCAGCGAGTGGTATAACGATGTGCTGGAACTGCGGCTCTCCCGTGGATATGTGGATGGGGCGCGGGAGTTTATCCGCTACCTCGCCTCCTCGCACGCGCTTTCCGCCCTGCTCAAGGCCATAAAAGCGCATGGCTGACCTGTGCAGGGTGGTGCATGAAATTCCGCCGGTCTATGACGCCCGTTCCCGTGTGCTGATCCTCGGGACAATCCCCTCGCCCAAATCGCGGGAGTACGGTTTTTTCTACGGGCACCCGCAGAACCGGTTCTGGAAGGTGCTTGCCGCGCTTTTTCAAAGCCCGATCCCTCAGACCAACGAACAGAAGCGGGGGTTCCTGCTCGACCGGCGGATTGCGCTTTGGGATGTGCTCGCGGCCTGCGAGATCGAAGGTGCGTCGGATGCATCAATCAAAAATGCCACGCCCAACGACCTCTCCCCCATCCTGCAAACCGCCCGCATCCGGGCGATCTGCACCACCGGCACAAAGGCCGCTGCCCTTTATCGAAAGTATACACAGCCGGCGACTGGGATTCCCGCGGTGGCGCTGCCTTCGACCAGCCCCGCAAACTGCGCCTGTTCGCTTGAATCCCTCTGCGCCAGCTATCAAATGATTTTAAACTTTTTGGAGGACTGAATCATGAAAAAAATTGCAAGTTTCTGTGTCGACCACACCAAACTCAAAAAAGGAATCTACGTTTCCCGCGTAGACGGGGACGTCGTTACATACGATCTGCGGATGTGTACCCCAAACGCCGGCTCCTATCTCGAGAATGCAGCCCAGCATACGTTTGAGCATCTGTTTGCGACCTATGCCCGCAACAGCAAGTATACCGACAGCGTGGTCTATGTCGGGCCGATGGGCTGCCGCACCGGGTTCTATTTCCTCGTAAGGGACACCATGTCCCATGCCGAGGTGATCGGGCTGCTCAAGGATGTCTGTGCCTTCATCGCAGGCTACGAGGGTGAAATCCCCGGGAATTCGGAGGTCGAATGCGGCAACTATCTCGACCATGACCTGCCGGGTGCGCGGAAGATGGGTGCAGCATTTGGCGAAGTCATCCAAAATTGGACCCCCGAAATGACTTCTTATGAATGAGATCAGAGAATTTCTTTTATTTTAATAAAAGAACCGAAGGTATATACCTTCGGTCGGTGACACCGCATGTCATAAGCAAATAGGACTGGAGTTGCAAAAGTTGTTAAAAAATCTGAAAAAAGAAAAAGTGCTAATAGCTGTTGCAGGTTTCATACTAATAGCATTTTTAATACTGCTGTCATGGAACAATTTTTTTGTATGCAGAAGCCGCCTAGATTCCGATATGGCCTCCGAGTTAATACTGGAACAATCCCTCTCAGAACGAAATCAGATGTTTCATTCTGGATGGTATTATTCGACCGAACTGCGGATTTTGAACACGCTTCTGGTCAGAGCGCCTTTGTTTAAAATTTTCAGCGACTGGACAACGGTTAGAACGGTCGGGAACGCGCTGTTGTTTTGCTTTATGCTCTGCTCGTATCTTGTGCTGTTGAAATATCTGAAAGTAGATCTAAAATTCAGTTTACTGACCGCTGCAATGCTGCTGTGCCCTTTTAGCAGGATATGGCTGAACATTATGTATGAAGGGGCATACTATATCCCGCATGTTACAATTACATTCTTCTATCTCACCCTGTTCCTTATGGTGGAAAAAGCAGGGCATGAAGCGAACCGGATTAAAAAAGGGGGTATTCTCGCGGGATACCTTCTTTTATCTGTCATATTAGGGATGTCGGGAATCCGATATATGCTAAATATCCAACTTCCCATACTGATGGCATCCGCTCTTCTGGTTCTTTTTAACCGAAATTATCAGGAAATCCGCGAAAAACCCACTGCGGAGAATTTCAAAAAGGCTCTGAAATGGAAGCCGACGCTTTATTTTTTGATAAGCCTAGCCGGAGTGGCGGCAACCATGCTGGGATATTTCATTTCTGAACGCTTGCTGCACAATGTCTTCCGGTTTCATTCCTATTCAAATAATAAATTTAAGAGTTTTTCCGATGTTCCCTTATTGACACAACTTAGCAGGATTATGGAAGGCCTATTGGAGCTACTGGGGTACAGCCAAGGTGTAAAGCTGTTTTCTCTACAGGGAATCCGGAATATAGTTGTTTTGCTGCTGCTTCTGCTATTTATTTTAATGTTTATAAAAATATTAAATACCAAAAACTTGTCCTACGAAAAAAAATTTACAGCTGTGTTTTTCATCAGTTCATTTCTGATCAGCAGCGCAACCTTCGTCCTTCTGGATAGCTATACAAGCCGGTACTATATCCCTGTTCTAGCCGCAGCTGTACCGGCGGCAGCGATCTATTTGCAGGAGGAAGAAAAGAAGCTGGACCGGATATTCATAGGAGGGGGCTGCATCGCGGCCGCATTGATCATCGGGTTACTGGTCTGGAAAGAGTACGCTTTTGACTGCCGGGACAACAGAAATAACCGGGAAGATGTGCTTGCGTACCTTCTGGATAATGACCTGACTTTTGGATATGCGACCTTTTGGAACGGGAATGTATTGACAGAACTAAGCAACGGCGAAGTGGAAGTGGCCGGGGTCAGCACGATCAACAAGGATTCCATAGGCTATCACCAATGGCTGACTTTTGCAAAATACCATGAACCGGGCTACCATGAAGGAAAGGTTTTTATCCTGCTTGCCCAGAGCGAACTGGAGGCATTCCAAAGCACAGAGCTGTCCAAAGAAGGGGAACTGGCCTATCAGGACAGCGGTTATACCGTATATGTATTTCAGGACAATCAGCCGATCTACAGCCGGATCGCAGGCATTATGAACGGCATGGCCACACGCGGACAAGCTGAAAAACTGGAACCGCAGGCAGCAGTTATCCGCCAGGGCGGGGAAATTTACAGGGACGATATAAAACAGAATAAGGGGACCCACTACCTGATGTTTTTCTGCGATACCCAAAATGCAGATCAGGCGGGTGTAAAAATTCGGAAGGGCGACCAGGTTCTGGCGGAGTCTAAAATCCATAAAGGATTCAATAGAATATCGTTTAAACTGAAAGAACCCATGGAAAACATCAGTTACGAAATTTACAACAACGGCCCGGAAGAGATGATGGTTTTTGATTTGAACGATCAGTGAAAGCAGAGGGAAATTTGAAGATGATAAAGTTATTTTTGGTGATACCATGTTATAAAGAACAGGAAGTCCTGCCGGAAACATCGGCAAGATTAAAAAGAAAGATGCAGCAGATGATCGAGCAGAACCGAATCAGTCCGGCAAGCAGAGTCGTTTTTGTCAATGACGGGTCAACGGATAAAACATGGGAAATGATCCAGGAACTCCATAAAGAAGACCGCCTTTTCAGCGGGATTGATTTGAGCCGTAACCGCGGCCATCAAAATGCTTTACTGGCAGGTCTGATGACTGTCAAGGACATAGCAGACGTGACCATATCCATGGACGCTGATTTACAGGATGATATTGATGCAATAGATCAGATGCTGGATCAATATTTCAATGGCTGCGACATTGTTTATGGCGTCCGAAGCAAGCGGCAGACAGATACTTTTTTTAAACGTTTTACTGCGGAAAGCTTCTATCATCTTATGAGATGGTTAGGGGCAGATATTGTTTTTAACCATGCTGACTATCGTCTGATGAGCCAGCGGGCATTACAGGGGCTATCCCAATTCAAAGAAGTCAATCTGTTCTTACGAGGGCTGGTACCATTGGTTGGTTACCGGTCTGGGATTGTGACATATGAGCGGCATGAGCGGTTTGCAGGGGAGAGCAAATACCCTCTCAAAAAAATGCTGGCATTTGCAGTGGAAGGAATCACTGCGCTGAGCACACGTCCCATCCGCTTCATTTCCCAGTTGGGGGTTGGCATTTTTCTCTTCAGTATTTTCATGCTGCTGTATTTTCTGCTACGGTATTTTACAGGAAATACCGTAACCGGCTGGGCCAGTATTGCAGTATCTGTATGGGCGATCGGCGGCCTGCAACTGCTGGCGATCGGCGTGATCGGAGAGTATATCGGGAAAATCTATCTGGAAAGCAAATCCAGGCCCCGCTATATCATCGAACAATTTTTGCATGAGGAAGGATAAGCATCAGCAAATGGCAGGATCAAGAGGATTCTCTCCTTAGAACCCGTATTCACAGTCATTCGACACCGCCTGAGAGCGGGCCTTTTTCTGGGCCGCTGCATTTTTTCGCCTTGCAGGGCAGCAAAATCCCTTGCTTATCCGGCATCCCCTGATTATGAATACAGGTTCTTATTGCAGTACGCACACAAGGGAATCCTCTGCCCTGTGAAATATTTTATATGTGAGACTCCCTCCCAGACAATGGAAAGAACCGGATCGACAAGCGATCCGGTTCTTTCTGTATGTGTGGAAGAGAGAAGTAAGCAGATTTGTTGTAAACGGGCATTTTCTGCCTTTTTAGAAGAGAAACGATGCTCTGTTTTTCTTCTGCGGTTATTGTATCACGTCCACCCCACAAAATCAAGAGAAAATTTGCGATTTTTTTCACAAAGTTTACTTCCGATTTCAGATTTGATATAATCATAATCACGAAAGGAAGTGCAGAAGATGGAAAAAAGCAAGCTGGAACGGATCAGCGAGCTGACCCGCATCTCGCGGGAACGGGCACTGACCGAAGCGGAACAGGAGGAGCGCACAATGCTGCGCCGCCAGTACGCAGATGAAATGTGCGGTAGCCTGAAGGCGACACTGGACCACACCTGGGTAGTGGACGGGCAGGGCAACCGCAAGAAACTGGAGCAGAAAAAATGTGAACAGCGGAGGGGGAATTCGGATGGGGCAGCAGAATGAACTGCAGGCGCTGGTATCCGAAAGCAGGCGGATTGTTTTTTTCGGCGGCGCGGGGGTATCGACTGAAAGCGGCATCCCGGATTTCCGGAGTGTGGACGGGCTTTACAGCCAGCAGTGGAAGTACCCGCCTGAAACCATCCTGAGCCATACTTTCTTTGTACGGCATACCGAAGCATTTTTTGAATTTTACCGGGCGAAGATGCTCTGTCTCGACGCGAAGCCAAACGCCGCGCACCATACCCTCGCCGCGCTTGAGCGGGCCGGAAAGCTCACCGCAGTGGTGACACAGAACATCGACGGCCTGCATCAGGCGGCGGGCAGCAAAACCGTCCACGAGTTACACGGATCGGTGCACCGGAACTACTGCATGGACTGCGGCAGGGCATACGACGCGGCGTACATGCTCTCATCCGAAGGGATTCCCCGCTGTACCTGCGGCGGGATCATCAAGCCGGATGTGGTCCTTTATGAAGAGAGCCTGAATGGGCGGACGCTCGAGCAGTCGGTTGAAGCGATCTCCAGCTGTGACCTGCTCATCATCGGCGGAACCTCTCTGGCGGTCTATCCGGCGGCCGGGTTGGTCAACTACTGCCGGGGAAAGATCGCGGTTGTCAACCGCTCATCCACCCCGCTCGATGCAAAGGCAGACCTGCTGGTTCAGGGGAGCATCGGCGAAACCTTCTCCGCTCTGGCCATCTGAATGAATGTGTCCCTTTTTTCCGGTCAACCAGGTTATTGGAGATAAGAGAATGATTTGGCAGGAGGGAGAAACACAGGATGACACGCTTTCAGATGCTGCTCAAAGAAGAAACCGGCGCAGGCTTCCTCGCGCGGATGGCGGTAATGCTGCCGGTCTTTCTGATCGTCTACCATCTTTCAGCGGGTCCTGTCCGCGGGCGGTACACGCTGCCTGCCACGACGCCCGAACAGCTCGTTTCGGAGGAGAGCCGCGCCGGAATAAAACGCAGGTTGGGAGACGGAACCATGCTGGTCGGATTCAGCCTTTACGGGGGCAACCCGGATGCGTTGAGCCTGGTCCTGCTCCAACGGGACCGGGTCTGGATCGCCAGCCTCCCGGACGCGGGCAAACCAGCGAAGATGACCCGTCTCACCACACGGGTTGATCCGCAGGAGTTTCTGTTCAGCCACCCGCTTGACGAGGGGCTTGGGCTGATACGACATATTTGGGATGCACAGGAACCGCTTTTTTCCAGGTTAGAGGCACAGGGCCTTTCCCGGGACCGGCTTTTTATACAGGCTCCGACAAACGTATCTTTTTTTCCTGCCCCGCAGCCGGCGGTTCAGCCGTTTTTGATAACACTCGGCCCGAGCGGGTCTGCTGCGATCGAGCCCCTTGCGGACAGTCCGTCCGCCGAGTGGTGCGCTGTCTGTGAGCTGGCGCTTGAGGATGCCCCGCTTTCGGAAACACCTGACCGGCTTGTCGGCTATCTACAGATGCCCTGAGCACTGTTCGAGGCTTCCCGACCTCAACCCGCAGCGTATACAAGCGCCGGATTGTTTTCCCCTGCTTTTCAACTGGAATTTTTTGTCCTGTAAACAACAAGCCCTGCTTTCGAGAGGAGTTGACCTTGTATGAAAACTGCGTGGATTCTGGCGACGCTGCTCCTGCTTTCTGGATGTACCCCCACCCTGCTGAAACCCGTCCCTGACCCATCAACCCCGGTTTCCACAAGTTCCGTTCCAGAGGAACCTGAAGCCCCCGACAGCTCATCGGATGCTTCCGGGGCCCCGGAGGAACAGCCTGAGGAACCATCGTCCCTGCCGGATGCGCAGCCTCCCGCTTCTGCAGGTTCCTCCGTAAAAGGGGAACCCGCAGTGGAATTGCCGGTCCCGGACGGGATGCCGCCCGCCGCTTCCGATGCGCTCAAGCTGCCCGCACAGTATGTGTGGTCGGAGGCGGGCTATGGGCTGGAGCTGCTCACCCCGGTACAGTATGAACCGGGCCATTGGGACCCGGATTCCCGCGGTGGGCCGCGCGGATTCTGGACCGGGGACTTTTTCCTCCTGCAACAGGGCGGAAAGTCGGCGGTTGCCAACGCCAACGGCGCGCTACTGACCGGCTTTGATCTGGACTACAACGACCCGCGCTGGCTCTCAAAGGATGGGATGGCTGAAATTTTCCGGAATGGGAAAGCGGGGATCATTGACGTCCGGGACGGCAGCATGGTGATCCCCTGTGCATATCAGGCGGTCCGGCCCCGCGGACACGGCCTGTTTGAAGCGACGGTCGATCCCGACCTGACGCTGCTGCTCGATCGGGAGGGAAACACCGTTTTTGAGATGGAGCGTTCGGATTCCTGCTATCTGATTCCGGGCGACAACATCCTCGCGCTCCAGCAGGAGGGGATGCTCCGCCTCTACCGGATGGATGATTACACACCGGTCAACAACTGTTCCTGTGAAAAACTCACCCTGCTGCGCGAAAGCCGCGAGGGCGAAAGAGCGCTGCTCGGCATCTATACCACCGGCGCCTGGGGCATCTGCGACAGCGAGGGAAACGAGATTGTCGAGCCGCTTTATGATGACATCGGCTATTTCCAGGGGGACTACGCCGACTTCACCCTCAACGGAAAGATGGGGGTGATCCGCTATGACGGTGAAGTTGTGGTCAAACCCGAGTGGGAGGACCTGATCGTCTACGAGGACTGCGCGAGCGTCTGTAAGCAGGGGCGTTGGGGGATGATTACCGATCTGGACAACAGCGAACTGGGCATCGAGCTGGCATATGATTTTGTGGGCGCATACGGCAAGGGGGATTACGCGGTATTCGAGCGCAACAACAAGTTCGGCCTGCTCGACCGCGCGGGAAACGAGATCATCCCACCGCATTACGACAATATGATCTATCAAAGCGACCGGCTCGCAACCGGCTATTATCTGGTACAGGGGAACCGGCCGTTCTCCTATGGGATCGTCCACGATGGAAAGGTCGTGCTGACCGACAACCACGACCTTGTCCTTTCGCCGCTGAACGGCGCCGCCGCAGAGGAGGAGCCATATCTGCTCGTCTGCAACCCGCGCGAACAGTGGGGCTACCTCGACAAGACCGGCAAATTCGTGATCGACACCCGGTTTGACCGGGCGGACGAATTCATCGCGGGCCGGGATGTGGCGTTCGTCAGCCTGGACGGGGAAATCTGCCTGATCGACCGGGACGGACATCTGGTGCTCGAGACGGTGTTCACCGACCTGATCTGCTACCACCCGGAAACGATGGTCGGGATGTTCGCTTATCCCAATCCGGCGGACCCGGAGGAACAGAAGGTTTGCCTTGCGCGGGTGATCTTCCCGGAATGAACCCGCCAGACAGAAAGGGAGATGATCGGGATGTCCAAGCTGATTCTGCTCCGGGGGAATTCGGGAAGCGGAAAAACGACGGTCGCCAGAGCGTTGCAGCGGAAATTTGGCCGCAACACCCTGCTGCTCTCACAGGATACAGTCCGTCGGGAGATGCTCTGGGCCGAGGACGGTCCGGATACCCAGGCACTGCCGCTGCTGCGGGAACTGCTTGTTTATGGAAAACAGCATTGCGAGACTGTGCTGCTGGAAGGAATCCTGCGGGCCGACTGGTACCGTCCGCTGTTCACCGCTGCGGTGCAGGCATTCGGAAGCCGGATTTTTGCCTATTACTACGATCTGCCGTTTGAGGAAACGGTCAGGCGGCATCAGACAAGGCCCCAGAAGGAGGCGTTTGGGGCGCAGGAGATGCGGCTTTGGTGGAACGAACAGGACTGGATCGGTTTTATCCCGGAAACCCGTCTGGACCAGACGCTGACCCCTGACCAGGCCGTGGAGCGGATTTTCCAGGAGGTTACATCGGCGGACAACGACGGTACCTAACGATTTCGCTGCCGCCGCACCGCTGCAAACATCCCGGAATGGATTCTGAAAGAAATACAAAACGCCCCCTCCCTTTTACGCAGAGTGGATTTCCAGCGTAACGGGGAGGGGGCGTTTCTGCTTAGAACCTGTATTCATAATCAGAGGATGCCGGATGGGCGAGGGATTTTGCTGCCCTGCAAGGCGAAAAAACGCAGACAATACTTTGTGTATTGCAAGATTTTTCAACGCGGCAGGCCGGCAAAAGACCCGCTCAGACGGTGTCGAATGGTTGTGAATACGGGTTCTTAGTTCGCGGCAGCCGTGAATGGCACTGCGCAGTCAGGTCCCGAATACCTGCTTGAACAGGCGGCGTCCGGTCGGGGTCATCGCCAGCCCCCCTTCGGCGGTTTCGCGCAGGGCGGCAGGCATCGTATCGCCCACCCGTTTCATCGTGAGGATCACCTCGTCCGCCGGGATGGCGCTCGTGATCCCGGCGAGTGCAAGCTCGGCCGCACAGAGCGCGTTCGCCACGCCCGACGCGTTCCGCTTGATACAGGGGATTTCGACCAGACCGGCTACCGGGTCGCAGACCAGCCCGAGGATATTTTTGATTGCGATTGCGACCGCATTCGCCACCATATCGGGGGCGCCGCCTGCCAGCTCCACCAGAGCGGCAGCGGCCATCGCAGACGCGGAACCGCACTCGGCCTGGCATCCCCCCTGCGCCCCCGCGAGGCAGGCGTTGTTGGCGATCACCATACCGACCGCCGAAGCGGTGAACAGCGACATCACGCATGTCCGTTCGTCCAGCCCGCGCGCGTCCCGGATGGTCAGCACCGCAGCCGGCAGGATGCCGCAGGAGCCCGCGGTGGGGGATGCGACGATCCGTCCCATTGAGGCGTTCAGCTCGCTGACTGCGAGCGCGCGGGTCAGTGCCCCACCGAACACCTCTCCACAAATGGTGCGGCCCTCCCGCACCGCCTGCTGCATCCGGTAAGCGGCGCCGCCGGTCAGCCCGCTGGTCGAGCGCAGATCCGGGTCGATCCCGGATGCGACCGACTCCTCCATCACCCGAAAGGTCCGGCGCATCTCCTCATAGAGATCACCCTCCGTACGTTCGGTCTGTTCGGCCTGCTGTGCCAATACCAGCTCGGAAATTGGTTTTCCCGCCTGTTCGGCCTGCTCCACCAGGCCCGCTATCGTGTTATAATTCAGCATCGTTGTTCCCCCTCGTCAGATCGGTTTGAGCATGGTCGAGCCAAGTACATTTTCCAGTGCGGCGACCTGCCGGTTCAGTTCTTTGCCCGCGTCCCCGTCAATTTCGATCGTCATAACCGCGGTTCCGCCCTTCTGTTCCCGCGCCAGACGGAAATTCGCGATATTGATGCCGTTGCTGCCGAGCAGCTCGGTCACATGTGCGATCGTACCCGGCGCATCCCGATGCAGGACAATCAGCGTTGTGAACTGCCCGCTGATCTCCACCGCCATCCCGTTGATCCGGTTGATCAGGATATTCCCGCCGCCCACCGATGCCCCCTGCACGCTTACCTGGCTGTCCTCGCCGTAAAGGGTGATCTGTGCGGTGTTGGGGTGCGCGTCCTCCAGATGACCTGTTGTGATCTCGAACGAAAGGCCGGCCTGCTCCGCCAGCTCGAAGCTGCTGCGCAGACGTGCATCGTCCGGCTTCATCCCCATAATCCCCGCAATCAGTGCCTTGTCGGTACCATGGCCCTTATAGGTTTTGGCGAACGAGCCATGCAGCAGGATTTCCGCCCGTTTGGCAGGCTGCCCGAGCAGCATGTATGCAATCCGCCCGATCCGCGCCGCCCCTGCCGTATGCGACGAAGACGGCCCGATCATCACCGGGCCGATGATGTCAAATACATTCATTGGCTAATCTCCTCTTTCCACAAGTTGTTCCGCCGCGCGCACGCGCGGTGGAGGGAGCTGCCCCCCGGCCCCGCCTCCTTTGGCTGCCGCGGCTCCCGGACCAGAGCAAAGGCGGACGAAGCTTTGGAAGCTGGGGCGTTTGGGAGCATCCTCTCAAAGTTATAGCATATTGCGGAAGGGTTTACAACAATCCGCACAGAATTTTACTGGGCATCCCGGCGGTTTCCCGTTATTTTGTCGGAATCGGCAGGGGCGGGAAAAATTGCACTTGACGGATTTTCAAACTGTGTTATAATGTAACAACAGAAAGGCAATGAAGAGAAGAGTAGGCTGCGGAACTTTCCACAGAGAGCCTTTGCGTGGTGGAAAAAGGCGAAGGGGAACCGGCTGAAGATGGTCTCGGAGCCGCGCGGGCGAAATCTTTTAGTTCGCGACGGGTTCACCCGTTACAGTGACAGGCATTTGAGCGCCAGATGCCGGTTGAGGCCCTTTTTACAGGGTGAAGCAAGGTGGTACCACGAAGCTGTTATGCTCTCGTCCTTGATGCGGTGTGCATCCGGACGGGGGTTTTTTGCATCCTACCCAAATGCAACAGGAGGTTATGACGTGATCGAAATCAGCCATCTGACCAAAAAATTCAATGACAAGTCGGGCGAAGTGACCGCGCTGCACGATGTCAACCTTTCCATCGGACGCGGGGATGTATTCGGCATCATCGGGATGAGCGGCGCCGGGAAATCGACGCTGCTGCGGTGCCTCTCAACCCTCGAAGCCCCGACTTCCGGGACGGTGACTCTCGATGGCGTCAACCTGCATACCCTCTCGGGCAGCGACCTGATCCGGATGCGCCGGCGTATGGGGGTGGTGTTCCAGGGATACAACCTTCTGATGCAGCGCACTGTGCGGCAGAACGTCGCCTTCCCGCTCTCCCTGGCAGGCGGGGACCCCGCCGAGACCGCCCGCAGGACCAGCGAACTGCTCGAGCTGGTCGGGCTTTCGGCTAAGGCGGACAGCTACCCCTCCCAGCTCTCGGGCGGGCAGAAGCAGAGGGTCGCGATCGCACGCGCGCTCTCGACCAGCCCGGAGGTGCTGCTCTGTGACGAGCCGACCTCGGCTCTCGACTCGCTCACCACAAAAAGCGTGCTGGAACTGCTCCGGGACATCAACCGGAAGCTGAATGTCACCATCGTGATTATTACCCACGAAATCGCGGTGGTCAAGGCGATCTGCAACAAGGTCGCGGTGATCGACGCCTCCGAGTTTGTCGAGTGGGGCGACACTCAGGAGATTTTCGCGGCCCCCAAAAGCCGCATGACCCGTCAGCTGCTTGGATACGAGGTGATGAACGATGATTGAGACGATTCAGAAATTTGCACCGCTCCTCTGGGAAAATACCCTGGTCACCCTCGGGATGGTCGGCGCTTCCACCCTGTTCGCCTACCTGCTTGGCCTGCCGATGGGGGTGCTGCTCCGGGTGACCGACCGGGGCGGGATCATGGAGAACCACGCGTTCAATTCCGTGTTTGGCTGGGTGGTCAATATCCTGCGTTCGCTGCCGTTCATCATCCTGATGATCTCGATCTCCCCGTTTACCCGGCTGCTGGTCGGCAAGGCGATCGGCCCGGTGGCAGCCTGTGTGCCGCTCGTGATCGGCGCTGCGCCGTTTGTGGCGCGGCTGGTCGAAACCTCGCTCGCCGAGATCGACACCGGGATGATCGAAGCCGCCAAATGTATGGGCGCGACCAACTGGCAGATCATCTCCAAGGTGATGGTGCGTGAGTCGGTCCCCTCCCTCATCCGTGGGCTTTCGATCTCGACCATCACCATCCTCGGCTATTCCGCCATGGCGGGCGCGATCGGCGGCGGCGGCCTGGGGGATGTGGCAATCCGCTACGGGCAGCACCGGTTTGAGCCCAAGGTCATGCTGCTCACGATCATCCTGCTGGTCATCATCGTCTGCGTCATCCAGATTGTGTTCGACCGTCTCTCGACCCGTCTGGACAAGCGCAACCGCTGACCGCTGGTCTCCGCCGGTTCCGGCGGCTTTCCATAGATGAAATCTTACTTAGAAAAGAGGTATTCCAAATGAAACATATCGCAAAACTGTTTGCCCCGGCACTCGCCCTGACCCTTTCGCTCTCGCTCGCGGCCTGCGGCGGTACTTCCCCCGCATCCTCCGCAGCACCTGCCTCCTCGGAAGCTCCGGCATCCTCTTCGGAGGCGGCATCGTCCGAAGCGCCCGCTGCACCCGAGGCGGTCACCCTGAAGGTCGGCGCATCCCCTGCCCCGCACGCCGAGATCCTCGAAAACATCAAACCCCTGCTCGAAAAGGATGGCATCACCCTCGAGATCGTCGAGTTTACCGATTATGTGATCCCAAACCAGGCGCTTGATGCGGGTGATATTGACGCCAACTATTTCCAGCATCTTCCCTACCTCGAAGATTTTAACGCCAAAAACGGCACCAACCTTTCTTCTGCCGGTGCGATACACTTTGAACCGCTCGGGCTTTATCCGGGAAAGACCGCTTCACTGGACGACCTTGAGGAAGGTGCAACGGTTGCGGTCCCGAACGACACCACCAATGAGGCACGCGCCCTGCTCCTGCTCCAGAAGCTCGAACTGATTACGCTGAAGGAAGGCGTCGGACTCGAAGCCACCCCGCTCGACATCGTTGACAACCCGAAGGACCTCAAGTTCAACGAGATGGAAGCCGCACTGCTGCCGAGTGTCCTGCCGGATGTCGATCTCGCGGTCATCAACGGCAACTATGCGGTTGGCGCCGGCATCGAGAACACCGTCCTCACCACCGAGGACAAGGAGTCGGAAGCGGCGAAGGAGTTCGCAAACGTTGTCGCAGTCCGCACCGGCGATGAGGGCAAAGCACCGATTCAGAAGCTGCTCGCCGCGCTCCAGAGCGAGGAAAACGCCAAGTTCATCGACGAAAAATATAACGGCACCGTTATCCCGGTATTCTAAGAATGGAAACAAAACCGGGCGTTCTACAACTGGTAAAATAGCCCTTCTGAGGGCAAGACAAATTGTAAATTACAAAGCGATTTGGGAGCTTCCCAAATCGCTTTGTTCTTGATACGGCAGAAATCAGCCCTTTTCTTTGGGTTTGAAGATCAGTGCGGCCAGCAGGGAGAAGAAGAGTGCCGCAGCGATGCCTGCTGCCGCTGCGGTGAACCCGCCGGTCAGCACGCCGATCAGGCCGTCGGTCTGGATCGCCTCCCGCACCCCCTTGGCCAGTGTGTTGCCGAAGCCAAGCAGCGGTACGCTCGCGCCCGCGCCCGCAAACTCAACCAGACGCGGGTAAAGCCCGATCCCGCCCAGCACCACGCCGAGCACCACGTAACAGGTGAGGATGCGCGCGGGGGTCAGCTTGGTATAGTCGATGAAGATTTGCCCGATCGCGCAGAGAGCCCCGCCGACCAGAAATGCCTTGAGCATCATCCAGAATGTTTCCATGTCAGAACACACCTCCTGATTTTTGAGTGGACAGGCAGACCAGATGGGCGATCGACGCAATACTCTCCCCCTGCTGTACCACAGTTGGGCTCATCAGGGCGCCGGTCGCGATAAACAGGATATTGTGCAGCTTCCCCTCCCGCATCTGTGGGAGCAGATGCCCGCAAAGCACCGAGGCGGAACAGCCGCAGCCGCTCCCGCCCGCGTGGACATCCTGCTTTTCGAGGTCGTAGAGCAGCAGCCCGCAGTCGGACTGCCGGTCCCCCAGGTCGATCCCATCCCGGCGGAGCAGGTCAGCGAGCAGAGAACTGCCCACCTTCCCGAGGTCACCGGTAATAATCAGGTCAAATTCCTCCGGCTTTTTGCCGGTGTCCTCAAAGAAATGCTTGATGGTCATGGCCGCGGCGGGCGCCATGGCGGCCCCCATGTTGTTGGCGTCGGTGACGCCGAGGTCCTCGATCGTCCCTACCGTGATCGCCCGCACAAACGGTGGGACATCGCCATTTTGAAGCACTGCCGCCCCGGATGCGGTCGCGGTCCATTGGGCAGTGGGGGTGCGCTGGCCACCATATTCGAGCGGGAAACGGAACTGCCGTTCCGCGGTGCAGAAGTGGGACGAAGTACAGGCGACCACCTTTTGCGCCACGCCCCCTTCGATAAAGGTGGAGGCCACACAAAGGCTCTCCGCCATGGTGGAGCAGGCGCCGAACAGCCCGACATAGGGGATTCCCAGCTCACGCAGGCCGTATGTCGAGCCGATGCACTGGTTGAGCAGGTCCCCCGCAAAGATGAAGTCGATGTCGGTGTTTTGCAGCCCGGCCTTTTCGAGCGCCTTGGAAACAGCGAGCGACTGCATCTGGCTTTCCGCCTTCTCCCAGCTTGCCTGCCCGAAATAACTGTCCTTGTTGATGATGTCGAACATCCCGCCCAGCGGCCCCTCCGACTCCTTTTTGCAGCCTACTGTGGCAGCGGCCCGGATACTGGGCGGGTTGTCCAGCACCACCGTATACCTTCCTCTTCTCTGTGCCATCTGCGATCCCCCTTAGTAAAGCCCGAACAGGTAGACGATCAGCCCGTAGATGATGCTTGCGCTCACCCCATAGACGATGACCGGCCCTGCGATAATGAACATTTTCGCACCAAGCCCAAGGATAAATCCTTCGCTTTTGAACTCGAGCGCTGGCGCGGCGACCGAGTTTGCAAAACCGGTGATCGGCACAAGCGTGCCCGCGCCCGCCACTTTGGCGATGTTGTCATAGGAGTTCAATCCAGTGAGCAGCACCGAGAGAAAGACCAGCGTAATGCTTGCCGCGCCGGCGGCAAGTTCGGAATCCATCCCCGCATTCTGATAGGCAAAGATCAGCACCTGCCCGACCGCGCAGATCAGCCCGCCGATCAGGAACGCCATCGTGATGTTCTTCACCGCCGGAGAGGGGGGCGAAGCCTTTTTTGTCATCTCGTTATATTCCTCTTGTGTGAGGTTCATCTTGATCCCACCTTTTTCTCAACATTCGTGAATCTTCACAGTTTCAGCTCTAGTTTTTGCGTCAAAATAAAAAATATACCACGGTTGCGCGTGGGCAAAAATTTTGATATACTGGTTGATGGTGTTTTGGGACCCGGTTCCCAGAATCCAAACCAGCATTTTTTACGGATTGTATTTTTTTGACCAAAATCGACAGGAGGTTTTTTACATGCCTGCTAAAGTAGTTGTCGGGGTTCAGTGGGGCGATGAGGGAAAAGGCAAGATCATTGATATCCTTGCCTCCCGCGCCGAGGTGGTTGTGCGTTCTCAAGGTGGGAACAATGCCGGCCACACGGTTGAAAGCAATGGTCAGGTCTATAAGCTCCAGCTCATCCCCTCGGGCATCCTCTATCCCAATACCCTCTGCCTGCTCGGAAGCGGGGTCGTCATCAATCCCGAAGGGATTCTCGGCGAGATCGACGGGTTGGAGTCCCGCGGGATTTCCTGCGATATGCTCCGGATCGACCCGCGCGCCCATGTCATTATGCCGTGGCACCTGGTGCTGGACGGCCTGAGCGAAAAGATGCGCGGCAAATCCGAGATCGGCACCACCAAAAAGGGGATCGGCCCCTGCTACATGGACAAGGCGGAGCGCTCGGGCCTTCGGATGTACGACTTGGTGCACCCGGAACTGTTCCGGGAGAAGGTGCTCACCTACGGCACGATCAAAAACCGCCTGCTGACCGATTTTTACCACGAGCCCGCGCTCGACCTCGAGGAGATCATCGAGCGGTACACCGCTTGCGGCAAGCGGCTGGAACGGTATCTCGCGGATGTTTCGGTGCTCGCCTATGACGCATTGAAAGCCGGGAAAGAGGTCCTGTTTGAGGGGGCGCAGGGCACCCTGTTAGATATCGACTACGGGACCTATCCGTTTGTAACCAGTTCCCATCCGGTTTCGGGGGGCGTCTGCATTGGCAGCGGCATCGGCCCGACGCTGATCGACGAGGTGATCGGTGCGGCAAAATCCTATACCACCCGTGTGGGCGCAGGCCCGTTCCCAACCGAGCTGTTCGACGAGACGGGCGACACGATCCGCAACCTCGGGCATGAATTCGGAACAGTGACCGGGCGTCCGCGCCGGTGCGGCTGGTTTGATTCGGTTATTATGCGGCATTCGGTGCGTGTCAACGGCCTGACTGCTCTCGCGATCAACAAGATTGATACGTTGAGCAACCTCGGGAAGCTGAAAATCTGCGTGGCCTATCAGAAGCCGGACGGCTCGGTGATCCGCGATTTCCCGCCGACGATCGAGGAGCTGGCCGAGTGCCAGCCGGTTTATGAGGAGGTCGAAGGGTTCGAGGGGGATCTGAGCGGCTGCCGGTCGTATGAGGAACTGCCCGAATCCTGCAAACGGTACATCGAGAAGCTGGAAGAGGTCTGCGGCTGTCCGATCAAGATGGTCGGCGTCGGCCCCTCCCGCGACCAGAACCTCGAACGGTAAAACATTTCTGAAAAAGCGAATCCATGCGTCCGGGCAGGACGCATGGATTTTTTGATTTATGGTGCGAAAAATCCGCACTGCCCGCAGGATGCGCAGCAGTACGGAATGCACCGGACGCCCCCATCCGGATCAATAACAGGGATGACCCCAGTACGACCGCCGCGCTCAGAACCCAATCGCGCAGCCACCGTCCACAGTCAGGGACGTGCCGTTGACAAAGCTGGCCGCATTGGAACAAAGGTAGACCGCGGCCCAGCCAATATCCTCCGGCCTGCCGTAACTTCCCATCGGGGTGTGCCCCAGAATCTTCTGCTGGCGGGGAAGGTCGGAATCCACCGCCTGATGGAACATGGGGGTATCAATAAATCCGGGGATAATCGCGTTGACCCGGATGCCGTCAGCGGAAACATCTCCGGCCATGCAGCGGGTCAAGCCCATCAGTGCGGATTTCGCAGACCCGTAAACACAGACCCGGGTCATCCCGAGCAGCGCGGACATCGACGAAATGAAGAGGATGCTGCCGCGCTTCTTGGCGCGCATGTAGGGAATCACCGCCTGCGACAAAGCAAACGAGCCATACAGGTGGACATCCATCACATCCCGGAAATCCTGCATCGTGATCTCCTCCACCGGCTTTTTGCAGTGGCGTCCCGCATTGTTGACCAGAATATCACAGCCGCCCTGCTCATCCACTACCCGCGCGATGAACGTGGGCGCCGCGTCGGTATCGGTGACATCATGGACATAATAACAAACACGGTCGCCCAGCTCCTGGCACGCCTTTGCCAGAACCTCCTCCCGGCGGCCGGTGATGACCACCTTTGCACCGGCCGCAGCCAGACATTTGGCGGTGGCGTAGCCAAGCCCGCTTCCACCGCCTGTCACAAGGGCAACCTGCCCGGAAAGATCAAATGCCTGCTCAAAAAAAGCATCCATCGTTTTCAACTCCTTTGTCTGTTGCTGTTTAAAAGATTTTTTCAGGGGTTCACAGCATTCCCCGCTCGATCATCTGGAAAGCGGCGCGCATATACCCCAATGCGAACGCCATACCCGCATGCCAGGATGCCGCACAGGTCATCATCGGGGTGTGGTCGGGGATCAAAACACCGCTGAATCCGCTGTCCTTGAGCTGCCTAAGCACCCGAAACATGTCGATATCCCCTTCATCCACAAAGACCTCGTCGTAACAGGGCACCTTGCCTCTCACATTCCGGAAATGCACATAGCTGACCTTGCCCTGCCGCAGATACTGATCCAGATAGTCATAGATGGGCTTTTCAGCCTGCATCTCCTGCAAGCTGCCCAGGCACAGCTCCAGTTTGTTCGACCTGCTGGGCACCAGGTCGATCAGCTTCTGATAAAGCTCGGGCCGGTAGACCATACGCGGGGTGCCGCGCAGCTCCGGCATGGGCGGGTCGTCCGGATGCAGCGCCAGTTCCACGCCCGCCTCTTCCGCCACCGGGAGCATCTGTTCCAGAAAGGATTGCAGACGCCCCCATAGTTCCTCCGAAGTCACAGCAGGCATAAAACCGCCATCACCGGGAGCATAGGTCATATTCCACACCTGCCCGTTTGGAATGGGGGCGTTCAGGTCGAGCAGGGAGGCGTCAAAACAGGTGCTTTCTGCGCCGCCCCGCGCAGCATGTTTTTTCTGGTGCCCCCACACGCCCGCCAGGCTGAAATTATAACCAAATGCCGGGATGCCCGCTTTTCCCACACGGGTGATAACCTGTTTGAGCCTTTCTATCTGCTCCTGCCGCTTCGGGCCATCCAGCAGGACGTCATACCAATCCGCAGGATTGAAATTTTCGATCCCGTAGAGTTCCAGACCATATTCCCCGGCCTGCTGTTTGATCCTGAGCAGGCTGTCCAGCTCCCATATGGGATCCCCTGCCTGGGAATATCCATAATTGATCTTGTCATCCGTAGCAGTCACAACGTTGGTATCGCTGGTGTAGTAGTTTGCCAGATGGATGATCAGGTGGGTGCAGCCACACTGCCTGGCAAACTGGTAATACTCGGGTTTCAACATATGGCGGTATAAACCAATACCGAGCTTCATTCCCATAGACAAACCTCCTTTGTTTTGCCCCATTGGGGGACGCTGTTTTGTTTGTTCCCACTATATCCGAAAGTCTGGACAAATACTTCTTGCTTTTTTCAAAAAAGTGCTGTATATTGATCTCTGATCAAAAAAAGAGGGGAGGGCTGGCCATGCTGCACAGGATCAATGCCGAGGGGACGATTGACCCGGACAGTGAGATGCACTACCGCTTTCACCATAAAATCGACCCCGCTATCTATCCACAGGTGCACGATTTCTATGAGCTGACACTGGTCACCAGCGGATGCATGTGCATCACCGTGAACGGGCAGCCGCAGGAGCTTTCCGCAGGTACGCTGATGCTGATCCGGCCCGGTGACGTCCACGCCAGACAGGCGATGGGCGAATGCCACCACATCAATGTGGCCTTTCCTGCCCGGGTGGTCACAGGCATGTTTCAGTATCTGGAGGAACCCGGGATGCTGGCGCGGATTCTGGAGGGGGACCGTCCGCCCACACTGCTCCTGACCGCCGGGAACCGCCTGCTTCTCCAGACACAGCTGGAAACGCTGAACCTGCTGCCTGTCAGCCAGCCGCGCGCAGTCTGCACAGCGCTGCGCAGACTGATGCTGGATGTGATGCTGGAATACATCCTCCCGACCCTTTCCGGGCCGCAGGCAATGGCCTGCCCCGACTGGTTCCGACTCCTGCTGGAACAGCTCGATTCCCCCGAATGCTTTTCCTGGAACCTGTCCGATCTGGAGCGGTTCAGCGGGCGCACCCGGGAGCATCTCTGCCGCAGCTTTCAAAAATACCTGGGCGTCTCCCCCATCGCCTGCCTGAGCGCAAAACGGCTCAACTACGCGGCAAACCTGCTGCTGCATTCGGACCAGAAGGTCATTGATGTGGCCTATGCCGCTGGGTTCCAGAGTTTGAGCCGGTTTTATCATCTGTTCAAGCGGGAGTTCGGCGTCTCCCCCATGCAGTACAGACGCGGCGAAAAGCCCGTTCAGCCGGCATCCAACAGCCGTAAATACAGGCCCTAAGCGAAGCCGGTTTCCCCTTTCCGTTCCAGCGCGGGGAACTTTCCCTTGCACCATCCCCGGTGATATGCTAGAATAGGGTCGGAACAATTTATCCGGAAATGGAGGAAAGACAGGTTGCTCGAGGTGAAGGGGATCAGCAGATTTTACGGGGATCAGGCCGCAATCGAGGGGATCAGCTTCTGCGCCGAACCCGGTCAGGTGGTCGGGCTGGTGGGGCACAACGGGTCCGGAAAGACCACCACAATGAATATTATCACCAACTGTCTGGCTCCTTCAAGCGGGGAAGTTTCCATCGAAGGGATTTCGGTCCAGGGCAATCCCCTTGCCGCCAGAAAACGGATCGGCTATCTGCCGGAGATCCCCCCTGTTTACCCGGATATGACGGTGGAGGAGCAGCTGACCTTTGCCTGCGGCCTGCGCGGCCTGTCCCGACGGGAATATAAGGCCCAGATTGCCGGCGTTTGTGACAGCCTGAACCTTTCGGGGGTGCGCAAACGGCTGATCCGGAACCTTTCCAAAGGCTACTGCCAGCGGGTTGGGTTTGCCCAGGCCCTGATCGGGCATCCCCGGCTTCTGGTTTTGGACGAGCCTACAGTGGGGCTTGACCCGCAGCAGATCATCGAGCTGCGGGAACTGATCGGCCGGCTCAAACAGGATCACACCATCCTGCTCAGCTCCCATATCCTTTCGGAGATCGCCGCGACCTGTGACCGCATTGTCGTGTTGAGCAACGGGCGGCTTGCAGCGGATGACACGCTGGACGGGCTGCTTTTGCGTGCCCGGGCACAGGAGGGCCTGCTGCTTCAGGCGGATGGCCCGGAAGCGCAGATTTCCGCGATCATCCGCTCGCTTGACGCGGTAGCCGATTGTACGATGCAGCCCAGCGGTGCGGACGGGCATCCAACCTGGCATATCCGCACCCATGGTTCTGCGGACATCCACCGGGAACTGTTTTCCGCACTGGCTGCGGCGGGCTGTCCAATCCGTATGCTGCGGCCGGTGCAGGTCGGGCTGGAGGATGTGTTCTTACAGCTTACACAGGACCGGCGCTATGCGCAGCACAGTTCGCAGGAGGTGCAGCCACAGGGATGAAAGCAGTTTTTCAAAAAGAGCTGGGCCAGCTCTTCCATTCGGTCATCGGTTATATCTATCTGGCGGTCTTCCTGCTGATCGGCGGCTGTTATTTTCTGGTCTATAACCTGCTTCAGGCCAACGGGGACATCCGGAATTTCTTTTCCCCTATGATGTCCACAGTGATTTTTTTGCTGCCTGTGCTCACCATGCGTTCCTATGCGGAGGAACGCAGAATGCACACCGACCGCCTCCTTTTGAGCGCACCGGTCAGTTCCCTTTCGGTGGCACTGGGGAAGTTTTTCGCGATTCTCACCATCTTTTCAATCGGTCTGGCCTTTACGCTGTTCTACCTGCTGGTACTCGCTGTCCTGGGCCGGTTTGACCCGCTGGTCGCGCTGGGCTGCTATGTGGGGATGCTGGCCGCGGCTGCGGCTTTCATCTCGATCGGGCTGCTGATCAGCGCCCTGACCGAAAACCAGATCATCGCCTGCATCGTCACCTATGCGGTACTGCTCGGGCTCTGGCTGGTCGGGTTTGCCCGGAGCTATCTGCCGGGAGAGCTGCTCCGGACGCTGGCGGGGTACCTTTCGGCAGCCGACCGGTTCGCGGAGTTTTCCATGGGGATTTTCGATCTTTCTACCGTTGTGTACTATCTGGGGATTTCCGCATTTTTCCTGTTTGCCGTCACGCTGGTTTCCGAAGGGCGCAGACAGGCATAGGAGAAAGGGAGCTATGAAGTTTATGAAGAAAAAAACAGGTTCCCGGCCGGGCATCTGCCTGCTGCTTGCAATGGGCGCTGTCCTGCTGGTCTGTGTGAATATCTGTGCCTCCCGGCTGACCAGCCTGCTTGGCCTGCGTCTGGATATGACCGGGAACCGGCTGTACGACCTTTCCGCCGAATCGGTACAGATTCTGGAGGAACTGGCGTCCCCTGTGGAAATCCGGGTATTTTCCACACAGGAGGACTTTCTCCCTCTGGTAGCGGAGGTGCTGAAACGGTATGAGCGCGCCGGACAAGGCCGGGTGGCGCTCCAATACGTCGATCCCTACGCCAACCCCACGTTGGTAGACACCTACCTGCAACGGGGATTTCAGGTCCAGCTCAACAGCATTGTGGTGGAGGGCGCCCACTATGCGCGGGCGCTTCAGCTCGAAGAGATGTTCGAACTGGATCAAAGCGGAAACGCGGTGGAACAGCTCAACTGCGAACAGAAACTGACCAGTGCGATCCTCTACGCCGCAGGCACTGAAAGCCCGTCGGTGCAGTTTACGGCAGGCCACAACGAGCATGTTTCCGACAGCCTGATGCGGCTGTTTGAGCAGAGCAACTACCAGACCGGCCGCGTGACCCTCTCGCTGTCCGCCCTCCCGGACGGGACCGACCTCGTGGTAATCGCTTCCCCTACCAGCGATTTTTCCCGGGAGGAGATTGCCAGCCTGGACCGCTTCATGGCCCAAGGCGGGCGCATGGCGGTGTTCGTCGAGCCTTCCTCCGCCGCGCTGCCCAACCTTCAGGAGTTCCTGCGCGAATGGGGGGTCGGCCTGACCGATACGGTGGTCGCCGAACCGCTGCAATATACCGATGCCAACCCGTTGAGCATCGTCCCGCTCTACTCTGCCCACCCCATCAACCAGTATTTTTCGGGCAACCAGCTCTATCTGGTGATGCCTTCCACGCGGGCGCTGGAGCAGCTCTTTGTCTCTCAGGCTGGGATTCGAACCCAAAAGCTACTCTATTCAACCGATCGCGCCTATGACTTTACCGATGTAAATGGAGAAAAAGGGTTGTTTACATTGGCAATGACTGCGGAAAAGGCGTCGGATGCCGGCACCGCAAGGCTGGTCGCCATCGGTAGCCGGGGGCTTTACAGCGATCAGCTTTTGCAGTCTGAAACCTGCGGCAACGCGAAGTTTCTGACGCAGGTCATGAACTGGTGCACCGAGACCGACAGCGCGGTCAGCATCCCGCCCAAAAACCTGAGCGGAACGCCGCTTCCGGTCACAGTCGGCCAGGTTCTTTGCCTGGCAGCAGTACTGGTGGTTCTGTTGCCTCTTGGGGTACTGATCGTCGGTCTCCGGGTCTACCGGCGCCGCAGGCATAGTTGAGATGGGGAGCACAACTGGTATGAAACAGGCCAGACAGATTCGAATATTGGCCGCGCTGACAGCAGCTGCGGCAGCCTGTGCGGTTTTCCTTTCCCTTTTTCCGAAAACTGCCTCCGCCGAGGGCGCCGCGCCCAGCCGGAAGATCACCGATATGAGTGCTGCGGAAGTTCAGGCTGTGGTGCTGCACAACCAGAGCGGGACCATCGGTCTGCTCAACCTGCCTTCCGGGGTCGCGGTCGAGGGGGGAGACAGCAGTATCTATTCGCAGGAAAAGCTGGTCTCCCTGATCTACCGTCTGGCGCATCTGGATTCGAGCGGGGCCGTCGAACAGGGCGCCGATGGGCTGGCGGCATTCGGGCTGGAGACGCCCGCCGCCCAGGCCAGCCTCCTGACACAGGACGAAACGGTACGGCTGTATCTGGGGAGGAGATGCCCGGTATCCCAGGAATACTACCTGCTGCGGGAGGGCGATACAGAAATCCATCTGGTGGAGGAGGAAACCGCCCAGATGCTGCTGCAAGGGGTGTCCGATCTGCGTCAGCTCGAGCTGTTCCCCGCCCTGACAGGGGAGTCGGTCCGCGCGCTGCGCCGGATCGTGATTGAAAACAGCCGCGGGCGGGTCGTGCTCGACCAGCTCCAGACCGACACGATCAGCAGCTTTTTCGGGATGACCGCCCCGGTCGCGGCACCCCTGAACTGGAAAGACGTGGATGACCTTGTTCTGGTCCCGCTCAGGGCGCTTTCCCCCGAACGGTTCGTCAGCAGCGATGTCCCATTGTCCCAGTACGGCCTGGACCAGCCGGAGTACACGCTGGAGCTCACCCTGGACGGAAAGGAATACCGCTGCGGCTTTGTCCGGAAAGACCCGGACACCTACTACTGCGCCGCGCTGGACGGTATGCTGGTCAGCGAGATTCCCGCAGAAAAAGTACAGTTTCTGGGAGTCGGCTTCATGGACCTGATCGGGAGCAGCATTTACACCCGAAGTGTCGCTGACCTCTCCCGCCTGAGTGCGAAATATGAAGGGCATCTGGTTTCGCTCGAGGTATCCGGGGAATCCACCGCCCTGACCGCCACGGTGGAGGGGCGCCAGATGGATTATCTGGAAACCCTCGCCTTCTACAACCGGATTGATACAATCCCGGCCGCTGCGGCTCTGACCGGCGAAGAATCGATTCAATCTCAGCCTGCCCTGACGCTGGTTTTTACCCTGCGTTCCGGACAGGAGGACATCCTGGAATTTTACGCGGTTTCCGACCGCCAGTATGCGGTGTTTCTAAATGGCTCCGCAGAATTTACAACCTATGCGACAGTTGTGACAGATTTGATAAACGCATTTCACTCGCTTTCGGGCGGCTGACAGCCTGTTTCCGATACAGGGGGCTTTTTACAAGAGAAAAAGCCCCCTTGCCGCCACTTGGCTGGCACCTCCAAAGCGCTTCACAGGAGAAAGCGTTTTGCACGATCCCACACGGCGGACCGGCGATTGTGCCCAAAACGCTGCTTTTGTTAGAAAAGAACAGTGATTTCGATTTTTCATACAGCCCCTTGGATCGGAAAACGGGGGTGGAGAGAGGATGAATTGGCATGGCGGAGATACTCAGGCAGTATATGGTGAAAGTGGATAGTGCACAGGAAAAGGTCTACCGCACCCTGCGGGATGAGATTCTCAGTATGGTGCTGAAGCCCGGCACCATCATTTCTACGCAGGAGATCGCCGGCCTTCTCGGGGTAAGCCGCACCCCTGTGCGGGAGGCATTCATCCGGCTTCAGGGGGAAAACCTGCTGGATGTGGCGCCCCAAAAGGGGACCGCAGTCGCCCTGATTGATCTGGACCGGGTCTATCAGGAGCGGTTTATCCGGGAAGCGTTGGAGGTGGAAAACCTGCGCAGGTTTGTCCCCGCCGCTTCTGAGCAGACGATTGCGGATATGCGGAATAATATCCTGCTTCAGAAAGACGCCATGCAGAACGGCCGTTGCCTGGAATACAAGGAGTTGGACGACCAGTTCCACCAGCTGGCATTCGAGACCACACATGAGGAGCTGAGCGCAGACATCGTGCGCCAGGTCAACGGACATTACGACCGGATCCGGCTGATTACCGCCTGGGAAGGGAACATTGCCTTTAACGCGATCGAGGAACATTCCCGGCTGGTGGACTGTGTGGAACAGCGGGATGTAGAGCGCGCCCAGCAGCTTCTGCGCAGCCATCTCCAGCAGCTGTGGGTACAGGAGCGGTCGCTTATGGAGCTTTACCCGGATTACTTCAAACAGAAGCTGTCCGACTGAAATATTGGTTGAAATCCCCAAAGCACTTCATCCGAAAAGAGCGGATGAAGTGCTTTTTTTACAAATTAACGTGTATACTTTTGTCAAAATAGGAGAAAATAATTTGGTGTATTCCAACTGACATACTAACATGTTATAATGGCCTCAGCGGCCCGTTGATTTGTACGAAACAAAATGAAGGAGGAGAATATCCATGAAAAAAGTATTCGCATTCGGACTTGCCCTTGCTATGACTGCATCCCTGACTGCATGCGGCGGCTCGAGCAGCACCAGCAGCACCCCCGCGTCCAGTGCTGCACCCAGTGCAGGAAGCCAGAGCTCCGCAGCGGCGCCTTCCGCAGAAAAGGTTTCCGTCCGCTTCGGAAATACCCAGAGCGAAACCGATCTCCAGTCGCAGTCCCTGATTGCCGTATCTGAAAAGCTGGCCGCTGCTACAGATGGCAACTTCACTGCCGAACTGTTCTTCAGTTCCTCCCTGGGCGATACCGACGACATGATCGAGCAGGCGCTCCAGGGGGCGGCGGTCCTGACTGTCACCGACCCCAGCCGCCTGGCCAGCTATATCCCGGATTTCGGCATCCTGGGCATGCCCTACCTGATGGACGACTACACCGGCCTGAATAAGATCATGCAGACCAGCCAGTATGAAGAGTGGGCGAAGGAGTTCGCTGACGAGCATGGAGTCTGGCTGGTTACCTCCAACTGGTATTCCGGCGCCCGCAACTTCTGCCTGAACAAGACGGTCAACCAGCCGGCGGACCTCTCCGGGCAGCGGATCCGCACCATCGGCAATGAGATCTGCACCACCTCGATCAACGACCTGGGCGCAGTTGCCACCCCGATGAGCTGGTCCGAGGTCTACACCTCGATCCAGCAGGGCGCACTGGACGGCGCGGAGGTTCAGACCTCTTCGTTCTACGCCACCCGCCTGTGGGAGGTTGTGAACACGATCAACCGCACCGAGCATTTCCAGCTGATCGGCTGCGCCGCAACCGGCACCGGTTTCCGGGACAGCCTCTCCGCAGACTATCAGAAGCTGTTCGAGGATACCTTCTATGAGGTTGGCGTCGAGTTCCAGGAGAAAACCAACCAGATCTGCGCCGACTGGGAGAAGGAAATGACCGAAAAATACGGCCTGACCGTAAATGAGGATGTGGATATAGACGCATTCAAAGCCGCGGCTGAGAAAGCCTACACCGACCTGAACATGGTTGACCTGCGCGACCGCATCCAGTCCGAGATGGCATCTGTTGCCTGACTCGGCAGATAACATGTCCTCCTAAAAATGGACGGAAGCCGTAGGCTCCTGGGTGTACGGCTTCCGTCCAATCAATGGTACAGGACTTTTTCACACTGCCCGAAACTTTTCTGAGAGGTGGTAAGACAGATGAAAAAACTCTACCACGGTTTCTGCTGGATAGAGGAGACCCTCTGCAACATCGGCTTCGGCGCGATGATCGCACTGGTCTTTATTTCGGCGATCGCCCGCAATCTGGGGCGTCCTCTGGCATGGAGCATCGACGTTGCACAGCTCATGCTCTGCTGGACCACGCTGATCGGCGCGGACGTGGCGTTCCGCCACGGCAAATTCCTGGGGCTGGACCTTGTGACCCGGCGGCTCCCGATTAAGGTACAGCGGGCCCTCGCGCTGGTGATCGACTTCCTGATCCTTGGCGCGCTGATCATCTTCATCATCTATGGGTTCCGCTTGAGCGCCGAAAGCTGGAAGCGTTCGTTCCAGACCCTCAAAATCAGCTATTCCTGGGTTACGCTGGCACTCCCCGTGATGTCCATTTTTATGAGCGTTTCGGATGTGCTCGACATCATCTCCAAGATCAAACAATTCAATGCACCGGTTGAGGAAAAGGTTCAGCCGCTGGAGGGAGGGGAAACCGCATGACCTTATTGGTTCTTGCCTTTGTGATTCTGTTAATCATCGGTATGCCGGTGGCATTTGTCGTCGGGCTCGCCGGGGTGGCCTTTTTCGCCTCTACAGCCGACCTGCCGTTCAGCATCGTGGTACAGCGTATCGTTGCCCAGACCCAGTCCTATTCGTTCCTTGCGGTCCCGTTCTTTATTTTCGCGGGCACGCTGATGAACGAATCGGGCATCACCCAGCGCATCCTGCAATTCGCTTCCGCCCTGACCCGCCGTATGTGGGGCGGTGTCGCGCAGGTCTCGGTCATCATGAGCACGATGATGGGCGGCATCTCCGGTTCCGCCACCGCTGACGCCGCGATGGAAACCCGCCTGCTCGGCCCCGAGATGCAGAAACGTGGGTACAACAAGGGATACATTGTCGCCGTCAACAGCCTGACCTCCATGATTACCGCCACCATCCCGCCCTCGCTCGGGTTGATTATCTACGGTTTTGTCGGCGAGGTGTCGATCGGGCGCCTGTTTGCCGCCGGCATCATCCCCGGCGTCCTCATGATGATCTTTCTGATGGCGACCGTTACCATCACCTGCAAGCGCAACCAGTTTGATATTCCCAACAAGGAGCTGCCCCGCATCACCCTGTCCGAATTCCTGGTGAACCTGCGCAATTCGATCTGGGCGCTGATCTTCCCGGTGATCCTGATCGTGGGAATCCGGTTCGGCTTCTTCACCCCTTCCGAGGCAGGCGCATTCTGCATCGTCTACGCCATCCTGATCGGCGCTCTGGTCTATCGGGAGCTGACCTGGAAAAAATTCTGGAACGCGATGAAAACCGCGGTTATCGACACTGCGGCGGTCATGCTGCTGATTACCATGTCCGGCCCGTTCAGCTATGCGGTCACCTACTGCCGGCTGCCGCAGGCGCTCGCCAACCTGATCTTCGGCATCACCAGCCAGCCTCAGCTCCTGATGATTATTATTCTGATGTGGCTGTTTATTCTGGGCATGTTCCTCGACAGCAACGTCAACTTCCTGCTGCTGACCCCGATCTTCCTGCCCATGGTGCAGAAGGTGGGCTTCGACCCGGTGCATTTCGGCATCCTGATGGCGACCATCGTTACAATGGGGGTTTTCACGCCTCCGGTCGGTTCGGCCATTTACCCGGTCTGCGCAATCCTCGACTGCCCTGTGGACGAATACACCAAATCCGCGATGCCGTTTTTTATCGCGATCTTTCTGGAAATGCTCCTGCTGGTGTTTGTCCCCAATCTGGTCATGTTCCTGCCGAACCTGTTCTATGGCGCCGTCGGGTAAGCCAGCCGGCGATGCTTACAGGCTCCGAAAGAAAGAGGTATCAATCTTATGATCAACATTTTATGCTTTGGAGACTCTAATACCTTTGGTTCCAACCCTGCGGGTGGGCGGTGGCCGCTGCACAAGAGATGGACCAGCGTGCTCCAGGACCTGCTTGGGGAGGAATTCCATGTGATCGAAGAGGGCTGCGGAGGCCGCACCACCGTGATGGAGGATTTCCTGGAACCGGACAAAAACGGACGGTCCCAGCTCCCGGTTGCGCTCCGGACCCACCGCCCGCTTGATCTCGTTATCATCATGCTGGGAACCAACGACATGAAGCAGCGGTTCAACCTGCTGCCGGTTGACATTGCACAGGGGGCGGCGGCGCTGGGACGCCTGGCCGAAATTTATGATTACGGCCCCGAGTACCCCACGCCCAGAGTTCTGCTGGTCAGCCCCATCCACCTCAAAGAGGGGATTGAAAACAGCATCTTTACCGGCTTCGCGCCATCTGCGGTCGGGGTGTCCAAGCAGCTCGCCCCCTATTTTGAAGCGCAGGCCAAAGCCCACGGATGGCTGTATCTGGACGCTGCGACGGTCGCAGGCCCCAGCGACAAGGACAAGCTGCATATGGAGCTTGAGGACCAGTTCGCGCTGGCAAAAGCCCTGGAAAAGATCATCCGTGAAGCGTTTGAAGGAGGTGCGCCCGCGTGAAACCGTTTATGGATCAGGATTTCATGCTGCAAAGCGAAACAGCGAAGGCTCTGTACCACCAGTACGCCGAGAATCAGCCGATCATCGACTACCATTGCCACCTGAGCGCAAAAGAGATCTGCGAGAACCGTCCGGCGGAGAATCTGACGCAGCTCTGGCTGCTGGGCGACCACTACAAGTGGCGCGCGATGCGGGGCAACGGGATCGACGAGCTGTATATCACCGGGGATGCCAGTGATTACGACAAATTCATGGCCTACGCCCAGACGCTGCCCTACGCCATCGGGAATCCGGTCTACCACTGGACCCATCTGGAGCTGCAGCGGTATTTCGGGATCAACCAGCCGCTGAACCCCAAAACGGCGCCGCAGGTCTGGGAAGAGGCCTGCCGGATCCTTTCGGATGGGAAGCATACGCCCCAACATTTTATCCGGCAGTCCAATGTGTACGCCCTGTGCACCACCGAGGACCCTGCGGATACGCTGGCGTACCATGCGCAGATCGCGCAGGAAAAGGGTCTTGACACCAAAATCCTGCCCGCCTACCGTCCGGACAACGCGCTCGGCATCGAGAAGCCCGGCTGGACGGAGTATCTGAACCGCCTGGGAGCGTCCGCCGGCGTGGATATTTCCGACTGGGACAGCCTGACAAAGGCGCTCCGCATCCGGATGGACGCATTTGCCGAGGCAGGCTGTGTGGCCAGCGACCACGGCGTGCAGGGAATGCCATTTTTGCCAGTGGGGCCGGAACGGGCTGCGGACAGCTTCCGGAAAGCGCTGTCCGGCGCTGCCCTGTCGGCAGCAGAGGTCGAGGGCTATCAGACCGAACTGCTCCTCTGGCTGGGCCGCGAGTACGCCAGGCGGGGCTGGGCAATGGAAATTCATCTGAACGCGCTGCGCAACTGCAATACCAAAGCCGTGAAGGCGTTGGGCGAATCCACCGGGTTCGATTCGGTGGGCGACTTCCCGGTCGCGTCCAAGCTGTGCGGGCTCCTGAACAGCCTGGAGTTTTCCGGCCAGCTTCCCAAGACCATCCTGTTTTCGCTGAACGATGCGGATAATATGGTGATCGCCACCATGCTGGGGAACTTCCAGGATTCCAGTGCCGCATCCAAAATCCAAATGGGCTCCGCCTGGTGGTTCCAGGACCACGCGGACGGAATGGAAGCCCAGATGCGGATATTGGCAAACGAGGGGATTCTGGGGCGGTTTATCGGTATGCTGACCGACAGCCGCAGCTTCCTGTCCTACCCCAGACATGAATATTTCCGCCGCATTCTCTGCAACCTGATCGGGTCCTGGGTGGAAAACGGGCAGTACCCCGACGACAGAGAGACTCTCGGTATGCTGGTTGAGCGCATCTGCTGGCTGAACGCAAAGGAATATTTCGGGCTTTAGCCCAAAAGGTTTGCCTGCCTTTTCCCAGGCAGTGGGACACGCCCTCCCGTAAAGAGAGCTACTGTCTGGAGGATGGCAGGCAGGGGTTTTTTCACCGCAAAAAGCCTTCCGTAAAAGAGATAGAACAGATTCTAAAAAAGGGGGGAACCAGCCGATGGCTGTCTGGAAAAATGAGGACGAGATGTTTGCCCTGATGCGTGAACGGTTATATACCCCTGTGGTGGGGGATATTCTGGATCAGATGGGATACGTACATCAGTTCCTGCCGCAGGAGATCCGGCCGATGCGCGACGATATGAAGCTCGCCGGCAAGGCGATGACCGTCCTGATGACCGATGTCTACGAGGCGCAGGAGAAGCCGTTTGGCTACCTGACCGAGGCGCTGGACCAGTTGGAAAAAAACGAAATCTACATTGCTGCCGGAGGAACCAGGCGGTGCGCCTACTGGGGAGAACTGCTGACCGCAACCGCGAGAGTGCGGGGGGCGGTGGGCGCTGTCGTGAACGGCTGGCATCGGGACACCCCGCAGATCCTTGAACAGAACTGGCCTGTGTTCAGCTGCGGCTGCTATGCACAGGATTCGAGCGTTCGCACCCAGGTCGTGCAGTATCGCTGCACCATCGAGGTCGGGCAGGTCACCATCCGAAATGGGGATGTCCTCTTCGGAGATGTTGACGGGGTCCTGTGCATCCCCGCAGGGATCTCTGAAAAGGTCATTATGCTCTCTCTGGAGAAAGCCGCGGGGGAAAAGACCGTCCGCAAGGCGATTGAGGATGGGATGTCAGCTACCGCCGCTTTTGCCAAATACGGCATCCTCTAGCCGTTGTGGGAGCGTCTGCGTGTGGAAAGCCCCAGCCTTGCAATTCTCGGGATCGTTTGTTATAATAGAAGCGCTTGGAAGCAGCTGGTTGTTTTCAGGTGCTTCCATTCTATATCGAATGCTTTCCAATAGATTAACAGCAGCTTCTAAAGGGAGGGGTATGAACCGAATGCAAAAGCAGGGTTTCTCCTTTGAGCCGGCACAGCCGGAGGATATGGAAGCCGTCTTTGGGTTGATTGATGCCCGCATCCAGTGGATGGAAGAGCGCGGAATCGACCAGTGGGACAGGCAAATTTACTGGGAGGTTTTCCCCAGACAGTATTATGAGGAAGCCCGAAAACAACACCGGCTTTTCGTTTTAAGGCAAAGCCACGACTGTGCTGTGGCTGGGGCTGTCGTATTGACCGATTCGGACCCGCGCTGGGAAGAGAACCAGCCTGCACGCTATCTTCACAATCTGGTCGCCGCACCCACTGCAAAGGGTGCGGGCAGCGAGATTCTCCGATGCTGTGAAGCGCTTGCACGCAGGCAGAACTGCTGTTGTCTGCGGCTGGACTGTGTAAGGTCGAACGAAAAGCTGAACCGGTACTACGAAGCGCATGGATTTGTCTGGGTAGAATCGTTTGACGACGGTGGCTATCTGGGGAATAAACGTGAAAAAAGTTGGGAACCACCGACCGCAAGTAATGGGGGTGTTTGTACGTGAACCGTTGGAACAGAACTGCGATCACAGCTCTGCTGTTGGTGTTTTCCCTGTCCGGATGCGCAGTGTCTCAGGGTTCAGTGACCGGCACCCTGCCGGGTACGGCAGCCCCTGTCTCCGCAGCCAGCGGGGAATCTGTGTCCGAAGCAGCCCTGATGGAGACCCTGTTCAGCTCCTACTATGAGGGGCAGGACTCCCACGCATTCGAGATGCTGCACAAAAAGATTTTCTCCCGGCTCATTCGCCATTGGACCGATGCCGCCGGGTTTTCGGCTGCCAGCCCCGCCTGGGCATTCGACAGCTTCACCCGATACGACATTCTTGACCCGGAACTGCGGTCAATCGCCACCCACCAGGAGATCTACTGTTGTGGCTTTTCCAGCCCGGACGGCGGGTCCGGTTATTTCGTACTCTCGTATGACGGGAACAGCCTGTGCAACCTCAAAGCGGCAGAGACGCCGTATCCTTACGATCTCAATGCCAATCTGAAAGCGATCATTGCCGGGCTGGAAGGGACCTCCCTCGACCTGTCCTCGATTTCTGCAAACCGTGTCCGGCTGGATGATCCTGAGACCGGCCGCTCAATGGAGGCAATCCGCTTCACCGACAGCGCGGGACGCACCTGCTTTGGCCTGTTCGAAGAAGATGGCGTCGTCTTTTCCGGGCAGGCCCCGTTTTCCATGGAGGCATAACCACCACATTAAAAAAGGATTGGCGCAGCCGCGCCAATCCTTTTTTCATTTCTGCGGACATTGTCTCTAAAAACCTTCAATGCTCTTCTTTAATCTCACCGGTCTTGTAGGCGAGAAGCAACCATTTCAGATCATCAATGCGCTGTTGAAGCAGAGCGCCATTATCGGTCTCATTGATCCGGATGCGGGATTCCATCCGGTCGAAGATCACTGAAGTGGAGAAAATATCCTTGTTGTTGCGGATCGCATTCTGCACCCCGCTGAACGGCTCATGCGCCGAAATCCGGATTCCCCACGAATTGTAGATCAGGGTATACCCCGCGATGCCGGTGGTCGGCTGGTAGGCGCGGCAGAAGCCGCCGTCAATCACGATCAGCCGTCCATGCGCCTTGACCGGGTTTTCTCCATCCTTTGATTTCACCGGGACATGCCCATTGATGATGTGGCAGTGCGGCCCTTCCAGCCCGAACTCTTTGAGGATCTGCTCGCAGACCTCTTCATCGTTGTAGTAGGAGTAGTAGGGGTTCTTCGGCTCCGCCCAGGTCGACTCATCCGCCACCAGCCGCCGTTCGAGGGTAGCGATATGGTCCCGTCCAAAAAGCGGCGAGTTGCGTCCGCACCAGAGGAACCAGAGGAAGTCCTTCCCGAACTGCTTCTCCGGGGTGCCGGGTTTGGCGTAATACCCCTGCCGCGCGACCGACTCGGCATGGTCGAGAAACGCCCGGCCGGAAAGCTCCTTGCATCCGATGCTGAATTTGAGGAAATTCCCTTCCGAATCCATCGGGATACACCCATGGAAGAGCAGGTTGCCGTTGTAGCACTTATAGAGGCCGCCCTTGGAATAGAGGAATTTGATATGCCGCTGGAGCTTCTCGCTGCGCAGGAACGAGTATTTGAGCTGATCCATCAGCTCGGCTTCCTCTTTGGAAAGCTCATACGGCGCCGAGGGAAGGATGGTTGGGAAATCCCGGTCGAGCAGCGGATATTCGGTGTCCCCGAGACGGATCGTCCCCTTTTCAAAGTCGATCTTGTCGAGCAGCAGCCGGTCCTGCATCCGGAAGGAGGGGTTGCGCAGGATCGTCTGCCCCTCAAGTTTGAACAGGATTACCGCAATCGCCTTGTGCATTCGTGCACCCAGGCCGTTCTCTTTGTCGCTGTAGCTCCCGCCGCCGATGTGTTTGGTCTTGAAGCAGGAGGTGTCGCAGTCTGCGTAAATCTCATTGGCGAAAAGCGCCAGAGGCCGCAGGCTGATCCCGTACCCGGTTTCGATCACCTCAAGGTTGTTATAGGTGATCGAGTTGTTCAGGACCGTTGCAATACAGGTCCGGCTTCCGGTGGCCGCGCCCATCCAGAGCACATCGTGGTTGCCCCACTGGATGTCAACCGAGTGGTGCCCGATCAGCGAATCCATGATAATGTCCGCGCGCGGGCCGCGGTCGAAGATGTCCCCCACGATGTGCAGATGGTCCACCACCAGCTTTTTGATGACCCTGCACATGTTGATGATAAAATTTTCGGCCTGGTCGGTGGCAATGATCGTCGAGATGATGTTTTCGTAATATTCTTTTTTGTTATGTACCTCGTAGTTAGTGTTGAGCAGCTCGTCGATGATGTAGGCATATTCCTTCGGCAGCGCTTTGCGCACCTTGGACCGGGTATATTTGGAGGAGGCCAGCCGGCAGATCTCGATCAGCCGGTTGAGCGTGATCTTGTGCCACTCGTTGATGTCCTCCACCTGAGACGCAATCTCTTCCAGCTTTTCCTCCGGATAATAGATCAGCGTAGCGAGCTGGGCGCGCTCCTCACTGGTCACCATGTTTTGGAACAGGATGTCTACCTTTTCCCGCACCGCGCCGGATGCATTGTTCATGATGTGCAGGAATGCCTCATATTCCCCATGCAGGTCGGACATGAAATGCTCGGTTCCCTTGGGAAGGTTCAGGATCGCCTGTAAATTGATGATCTCGCTGCTCGCTGCCTGTACATTGGGATACTGGCGCGAAAGCAGCTGCAGATAGCGCAGGTCTTTTTGCTGGCCGGTTTGTTCGTTCATCGGACCGCCCCCTGACTGTTATAAATTCTGCCGTCTTCGGTTTACCATGTGTCCATCAAGCACGCAAAATGCGTCTGATGGCTTTTTTGCCTCCACTGAAAAACAGGGATTGGTTTTTCAGTATGCTGTCTCTATTATCCCACGAAATCTCCCCTGTTGCAATGGACTTTTGTCTAAAATCTGCTATACTGGAAAAAAACAACCTATAAAGGAGCAGAAAAATGGAACAGAAAACAAAAACATTGATTGCAGAATTCAAAGAATTTATCTCGCGCGGCAACGTCGTGGACATGGCAGTCGGTGTCATCATCGGTACCGCCTTCACCAGCATTGTCAATTCCCTGGTGAAGGAGATTGTGACCCCATTCCTCGGCTGGCTGATCGGCGGGCTGGACTTTTCCGGCTATAAACTGGTGCTTTCAGCGGCCTCCGGGGAAAATCCCGAAGTGGCGGTTCTCTATGGGAGCTTTTTGCAGCAGGTGGTCAACTTCCTGCTGATCTCGCTGGTGGTATTTACGATGGTCAAGCTGCTCAACCGGTTCCGCCGGAAAAAGGAGGAACAGCCAAAAGCACCCGCCGCACCTCCGGCGGATATTGTCCTGCTCACCGAGATCCGCGACCTGCTCAAGGAACAGAACGCCGAATAACCGCTGTTCCGGAAGTCTGTTTTGTATCCTTCATAGGGGGGGCTTTTTCACTTGCAAAAAGCCCCCCCTCTTGCCGCTTCGCGGCAATTCACCCGAAAAATGCGCTTCACAGGATAAAGCGTTCCGCGCTCATCTCGCGCTAAGAGCGGCGCGCATAGGCCAACTGGCACAAAGCGCCAGCTGTTAGGCCGGAGCAAAAAATCGCGTAAAACTTTAAACTCTGGATGTAGGATAGGCGCTGAAACTGGGTTCTTACCGGAATAGCAGGCTTCCGAACTGGTAAACCATGCATCCGGCGAGCCATGCAACCCCACACTGGTATCCCGCTACAATCGCGGCATGTTTGCCGCCCAGCTCCCGCCGCACCGCTGCGATCGCCGCAACACAGGGGGAATAGAGCAGGGTGAATGTCAAAAATGCGCAGGCCGCCAACGGGCTGAACATCTGGGAAAGGGTAGCAGGCAGGGTGGCGGTGTTGCCGCCGGTCAGTACCGCAAGGGTACTGACAACCGCTTCCTTCGCGGAAAATCCGGTAATCAGCGCAGTGGACGCGCGCCAGTCGTTGAAGCCGAGCGGGGTAAACACTGGCGCGATAAACCGTCCGATTCCCGCTAACATGCTCTGCCCGCTGTCCGCCACCACATTGAACCGGGTATCGAACGTCTGGAGGAACCAGATCACGATGGTGGCCAGGAAGATGACGGTGAATGCCCGGGTCAAAAAATCGCGCGCCTTGTCCCAAAGCAGGAGGCAGACGTTTTTCGCCCCCGGCAGGCGGTAGTTGGGCAGCTCCATCACGAACGGGACCGGCTTGCCATGGAACGCAGTGTTCTTGAGCAGAAGCCCGCTCAACACGCCGACCAGCATCCCGCCCGCATAGAGCAGGATCATGACCAGCGCCGGATGATCGGGGAAAAATGCGAGGGTAAACATCGAATAGATCGGCAGCTTGGCGCTGCACGACATAAACGGGGTAAGCAGGATGGTCATACGGCGGTCCCGCTCGGAGGAGAGGGTCCGGGTCGCCATGATCGCGGGCACCGAACAGCCGAACCCGATCAGCATCGGCACAAACGAGCGGCCGGAAAGCCCGATTTTGCGCAGGAGTTTATCCATCACGAACGCGACCCGCGCCATGTAGCCGCTGTCCTCGAGCATCGAGAGGAAGAAGAACAGCACAACGATGGTGGGCAGGAACGAGAGCACCGAGCCAACCCCGGCAAATACACCGTCGATCAGCAGCGAATGCACCACCGGATTTAGCCCGTAGGCGGTGAGTGCGCGGTCTACGGCGCCGGTCACCCAGTCGATATCATAGGCGAGCAGGTCGCTCAGAAAACTGCCGATCAGGCCAAAGGTGAGGTAGAAGATCAACAGCATAATCAGCAGAAAGATCGGGATGGCCAGATATTTATGGGTCAGCAGGCTGTCCATCCGGACGCTGCGCAGATGCTCTTTGCTCTCGCGCGGCTTGACCACCGTATCCGCGCACAGCCGTTCGATAAAGGTATACCGCATATCCGCCATAGCGGCTTCCCGGTCGGTGCCCAGCTCCCCTTCCATCTCGGTGACGCTGTGCTCCACCATATCCTGTTCGTTTTCCGAGAGCGCGAGCAGTTCGAGCATCGGCGCATCCCCCTCGACCAGTTTGGTGGCGGCGAACCTGGCTGGTACATGAATCCGCTCGGCATGGTCCTCGACCAGATGCGCAATCGCGTGGATCGCCCTATGTACCGCACCGATGCAGAAATCCTGCCGTTTGGGCGCGGTGCGGGACTGCGCAATCGAGATAGCCCGTTCCACCATCTCGTCGATCCCCTCGTTTTTGACCGCAGAGATCGGGAAGACCGGCACTCCCAGCTCCCGCTCCATCGCTTTGATTTTGATGGTCCCGCCGTTGCTGCGGACCTCGTCCATCATATTGAGCGCAATCACCATCGGAATCCCCAGCTCGATGAGCTGCATACTGAGGTAGAGGTTGCGCTCGATATTGGTCGCATCAAGGATATTGATGACCCCGTCCGGATGGCTGCTCAACAGGAAGTCGCGGGTGACGATCTCCTCGTTGGTGTAGGGGGAAAGCGAGTAGATGCCCGGCAGGTCAACCACCGTCACATCTCTATGGCCCCGGAGCTGCCCATCCTTGCGCTCAACCGTCACGCCGGGGAAGTTCCCCACATGCTGGTTCGACCCGGTGAGCTGGTTGAACAGGGTGGTCTTCCCGCAGTTCTGATTGCCCGCCAATGCAAAAATCATCTGGCTGCCTCCTTGATCTCTTCAATTTCAATCTCCTTTGCATCCTCAAGACGCAGGGTCAGCTCATATCCCCGAAGGTGCAGCTCGATCGGGTCGCCCATCGGCGCGACCTTGCGCACCATGACCCTGGTTTTCGGGGTTAATCCCATGTCGAGCAGATGCCGCCGCAATGCGCCGCTTCCGCCCACCTGCAGGATAATACCGCTCTGCCCAATCTTCAAACGGTCCAATGTCATCGCTCTGTTCCACCTCTCGATATGTTAGCCCAGGCTAACTTTTTCGCAAAAAATTTTTTCAATCTGTTAGCTGACGCTTACATAATAGACCTTTTCCGGTCGTTTGTCAATTCCTGCTTTTCTGCATCCAAGCTATCATCCGTTTTCTGGACAGCATACAAACCAGCCCCAGCGTACCAGTGATGCAGAACGCGATTACCGAGCTGAGATAATTTCCCTCAAGCAGCTCACTGCTGGCAAAGGTGTTCGCCAACATGGTGGGGATGCGCGCAGTCACTGTCAGCAGCAGGAACCGCGGCAGCTCGAGCGGGGTGAGCGCGGCAAGATAGGTCAGCAGGTCTTTGGGCATGGCCGGGATCAGATAGATGATAAAAACGAGGATTTGGAGACGGTCGCTGTCCTGCAAAAAGGCGAGACGCCGCTGTTTTTCCGGAGGAAACATCCGGTCAACCACCGGCTGCCCGAACCGTTTGACGAGTATAAAAACAAGCGCACTCCCCAAAAACACCCCACTGGCGCAGATCGCCAAACCGCCCAGTGCACCATAGGTGACCCCGGCGGCGATCTGAACCGGCAGTGCCGGGATCAGGCCCGAGATGACCTGTAAAACCTGCACCCCGATCAGGAGGAGTATCCCCATCAAGCCGAAAGATTGCAGGCGCTCCCGGAAAGCGTCCATCTTTTCCGGCTCCATCAGCCCTTGAACCACCGGATACCAGCGCCAGACCAGCCATCCAGCCACACCGAGTATTGTTGCCGCAAGCAGCGCCAAAAGAACCTGCCCGGACTTTGTTCTCCTCATAAAAAACCCCTTTCTTTTATGTCTTCCGGCCTTGGCACATAAGCCTTTTTCCGAGGCGAGGGGGGCTTTTTGCAAGTGAAAAAGCCCCCTCTTGCCGCTTCGCTGCGGCTCGCAGTGCGGAGCGCGTCGGGGGCTCTGCCCCTCGACCCTGCAATTTTTTGAAAAAAATTGAGTAAAACTTTAAATTGAGAAAATAAGAAATTCGCCGAGCTTGCCGGGGTGGGGCCTGCGGGGAGGGGTCGCTGACCCCTAACCCGCAAGACAGCCCGCAGGGGCGTCGCGGCGTATGCCGCGCTTCGGGCTGAAAGCCCGAGAAGCCCCGAGGAAGGCGCTTTGCGCCTGGAAGTCTGGTCTGGAACCAGACTTCCGCTGTCCCACTGCCCCTCGACCCTGCAATTTTTTGAAAAAAATTGAGTAAAACTTTCGTTTTTCAAACCCGCTGATTACCGGTAGTACCGGACTGCGTTCCCGAAAATATCCTGGAACTTTTCGCCCGGCACATTCTGGAACGTACCGTTGGCATACCGCTCGGAATGCGCCATCTTGCCGAATACCCGCCCATCCGGGCTGGTGATCCCCTCAACCGCGTCAAACGAATGGTTGGGGTTATACCGGATATCCAGGCTCGGCCTGCCTTCGAGATCGACATACTGGGTCGCGATCTGCCCGTTCGAGGCGAGCTGGTCGATCAGCCCCTGCGGTGCGACAAACCGTCCCTCCCCATGCGAGATTGCGACCGTATGGATATCCCCCACCTGCATCCCCGCTAACCAGGGCGATTTGTTCGATGCTACGCGGGTGCGCACCAGCCCCGACTGGTGGCGGCCGATCGTGTTAAACGTCAGGGTCGCGCAGCTCTCGTCCATGTCGCGGATCTCACCATACGGGACCAGCCCGAGTTTAATCAGCGCCTGGAATCCGTTGCAGATGCCGCACATCAGGCCGTCGCGGTTTTTGAGCAGATCGTGCACTGCATCTTTAATCCGGGGATTGCGCAGGAATGCAGTGATGAACTTGCCAGAACCGTCCGGCTCGTCACCGCCCGAGAACCCGCCCGGGATCGCGATGATCTGGCTCTGCGCGATGCGCTGGGCAAACTGTGCGACGCTCTCCTCGATGTCAGCGGCAGTGAGGTTGCGCACAATGAAGATTTCCGCCTGTGCGCCCGCACGCTCGAATGCCCGCGCGGTGTCATACTCGCAGTTGTTGCCAGGGAACACCGGGATCAGCACCCGCGGCGCTGCGATTTTTGCCTTTGCCTGCATTCTATCCGAAACAGGGAAGGAATATTCCGGTACCGGTTTTTCGGGGGTTTTGAGCAGATAAGGAAATACTGATTGTAATTTTTTCTCCCAAATTTCCTGAATGTCGTTCAAGTCGATCCGGTCAAATCCATAGTGGATCAGGTATTCGGGGCTGACTGTACCGATACAGGGCAGGTTGGGCAGGTCCTCCGCCGATTCCAGGATGAACCCGCCGCAGAGAGGCTCGAAGAGTGCCGCGTCATCAAAGGTGGCCGAGAAATCGAACCCGAGCCGGTTTCCCAGACACATCTTCGTGATGCCCTCGCAGACGCCGCCATACCCGATCGTCCAAGCCGACGCGACCTTCCCTTCCGCGATCAGTTTTTCGACTGTCCCGAACACTTCGCGCACACTGTCGAACTGCGGGACCTTATTTTCGTCGAAACAAGGAGTAATAATATACACTTTATTTCCTGCATGTTTAAATTCTGTCGAAACAACCCGGTCGGTGCGGGTGGTAGAAACCGCGAACGAGACAAGGGTCGGCGGGACATCCAGATTTTCAAAGCTGCCGGACATCGAATCTTTGCCGCCAATCGAACCGATCCCCAGCCCAAGCTGCGCCTCCAACGCGCCGAGCAGAGCCGAAAGCGGCTTGCCCCAGCGTTTCGGGTCGCCCTTGGTGCGCTCGAAATACTCCTGGAAGGTCAGCCAGCAGTGGGTATGGCTGCCGCCTGCCGCGACCACCTTTGCAACCGACTCGACCACCGCGTTGATCGCGCCGTGATACGGGCTGGCCGCTGAAAGGTCGGGGTTGAATCCCCAGCCCATGACCGAACAGGTGGTGGTTTCCCCGCCGAGCACCGGGAGCTTTGCAACCATCGCCTGTGCAGGGGAAAGCTGGGTCTTGCCGCCGAACGGCATCAGCACGCTGCCTGCCCCGATCGTCGAATCGAACCGTTCGACCAACCCCTTCTGGGAACAGACGTTGAGGTTTTCCATCATCTCGCGCCATTTCTGTACGAGCGGGGCGTTCGAGCGGGGACGCGCCCAGCTTTTTGGGGCCTCGATTTCGATGTCGGTGTGTTTGGGCGCACCATTGGAGTTGAGGAATGCGCGGGAAAGGTCTACAATCCGGCTGCCGTTCCAGTGCATGACCAGGCGCGGCAGGGCAGTGACCTTCGCGACAACGGTCGCTTCGAGGTTTTCTTCGTGGGCGAACTGGATAAACCGGTCAACGTTGCCGGGCGCGACCACAACTGCCATCCGCTCCTGCGACTCGGAGATCGCCAGCTCGGTGCCGTCCAGGCCGTCATACTTTTTGGGGACCGCATCGAGGTTGATCTCCAACCCGTCGGCCAGCTCGCCGATCGCGACCGAGACGCCGCCCGCACCGAAATCGTTGCACCGCCGGATCAGACGGGTGGCTTCCCCGTTGCGGAACAGGCGCTGGAGCTTGCGCTCGATCGGCGCGTTGCCCTTCTGCACCTCGGCGCCGCAGCTCTCGAGGGAATCCATCGTGTGGCTCTTGGAAGAACCTGTCGCGCCGCCGCAGCCGTCCCGACCGGTGCGCCCGCCGAGCAGGATCACCACGTCATCCGGATCGGGGCACTCCCGGACCACATTCTTTGCCGGTGCTGCGCCGAGCACCGCACCGATCTCCATCCGCTTGGCCGCATAGCCCGGGTGGTAAACCTCGGCAACATGCCCGGTGGCAAGGCCGATCTGGTTGCCGTAGGAGGAATAACCAGCCGCAGCGGTGGTGACGATCTTGCGCTGCGGCAGCTTGCCCGACATCGTTTGGGAGAGCGGGACGGTCGGGTCTGCCGCACCGGTCACCCGCATCGCCTGATAGACATAGCTCCGTCCCGAAAGCGGGTCACGGATCGCGCCGCCCAGACAGGTGGCCGCGCCGCCAAACGGCTCGATCTCGGTGGGATGGTTATGGGTCTCGTTTTTGAAGAGCAGCAGCCAGTCCTCGTCCTTCCCGTCCACATCCACCGTGATTTTGACCGTACAGGCATTGATTTCGTCGCTTTCGTCGAGGTCGTTCAGCAGACCGTCCGCCTTGAGCGCCTTCGCGCCGATCACCGCAAGGTCCATCAGGCTCATCGGCTTGTCCTTGCCCTGTTTGACATACAGCCGGTCCCGCAGCTCCAGATACTTTTCAAAGCTCTTGCGGATATAGGGGGTGTCGATCTGCACCTTTCCGATATTGGTCAGGAAGGTAGTGTGGCGGCAGTGGTCCGACCAATAGGTGTCGATCATCCGAATTTCGGTGATAGTCGGGTCGCGGTGCTCCTCGTCCCGGAAGTAGGACTGGCAGAACGCGATGTCATCGGTGTCCATCGCAAGGCCGTAACGGGTCACGAACGCAGCCAGGCCTGCCGTATCAAGGCTGGTGAATCCGTCCAGCGTCTCGACCACAGTGGGAATCTCGTAGCTGGTTTCAAGGGTGTCCGGCTTTTCCAGCGAAGCCAGACGGCTTTCCACCGGGTTGACCAGATAGTGCTTGACCTGCTCAAGCGCCTGGTCCGGGATGCTGCCCGAAAGGATGTAGATACGGGCGGTGCGCACAACCGGCTGTTCCTTGGCGGTCGAAAGGGAGATACACTGGGCGCACGAATCGGCGCGCTGGTCAAACTGCCCGGGCAGGTACTCAACCGCAAACATCCGCTCGGTTTCGGCAATCGGGGGCAGTTCGTCATATACGCAGTCAACCTGCGGCTCGGAGAAGATGGTAAAACGGGCATTGTCAAAGTCGGCCTTGTCAATCCGCTCGACATCATAGCGGTTGACTACCCGCACACCGGTGACACAGTCAAGCATCAGGGCGGTTTGCAGGTCGCTGAGGACGCCGGCGGCTTCGACAGCAAATTCCGGTTTCTTTTCGACATAGATACGGTAAACGCTCAATCTCAAAACCTCTTTCCATATAGAATCGTGTATAATCTCATACTGTTTTGGAACAACACAAATAGCCAAGGGATTTTTTCTCCCGCAAACAGCCGCCTTCTGGTTACTGGCCAGGCATCAACCCCGAAAGGTACTCTCAAGGCTGGAATTCCGCCGCTGCGGCAGGCGCAGGGCAACCGGTACAGTATGCCGGCTCCCGGGCTGGAGAGAAGGCGGCTGAAACACTGCTTTCGAAGAAGGATTCTAACCGCAAAGCGCGCCCAGGCACCAACCGTCCAGCGCAGCCTCGATACGGACACGGCGGATCTGTCCGCACAGGTTGTCCGGCCAGCCGACCCGCACCGGCGTATAGTTTTCGGCATACCCTTCATACATCCCGTCGGGCGTCCGGCTTTCAAACAGCACCGAAACCACCTGCCCGATCTGCCCTTGCAGGAAAGCGGCGCGTGTACGGCTGGTGAGCGCGATCATCTGCCGGGAGCGCTCCTCCTTGACCGCTTTGGGAATCTGTCCGGGCATATCCGCTGCCCGGGTGCCCGGCCTGCGGGAGTAGGCGAAGACATGTGCTTTGGCGAAACCGACCGCTTCGGCGAATGCGAGAGACTCCCCAAACTCCACATCGGTCTCGCCGGGGAAGCCGACCATAATGTCGGTGGTGATCGCACAGTTGGCAAAGTGGCGGCGCAGGTCAGCGGCGATCCGCGCATACTCGGCGGTATCATAATGCCGGTTCATCCGGCACAGGGTTGCATCGCAGCCGCTTTGCAGCGAAAGGTGGAACTGCGGGCAGACCTTCGGCAATGCCGCCATCCGGGAGATGTCCTCGCCGGTGAGCAGTTCCGGCTCCAGGGAGCCGAGCCGGACCCGTTCGATCCCATCCACAGCCGCTGCGGTTTCGACCGCGTCGATCAGCCGCAGCCCCAGCTCCTTGCCATAGCTGGAAAGGTTGATCCCGACCAGCACAGCCTCCCGGTAACCGGCAGCAGCAAGCGTTTGCAGCTCGTCCCGCAGGTCTTCAGGCGGCTTGGACCGCACCGGCCCGCGCGCAGTTGGAATGATGCAGTAGGCACAGTACCGCTCGCATCCGTCCTCAATCTTGACAAACGCCCGGGTCCGTTCGGCGAAGCTGCCCGCCTGCATCCGTTCAAACCCTTCCCCGCGCTCGTGCGGCTGAATTTCGACGATCCGTTCCCCGGTCGCCAGCGCGCGTGCAACCAGTTCGACCAGCCTGCCCCGCCCGCGTGCGCCTGTGATCACGTCCGCTTCGGGGAGACGCTCGGCGGCATCGGGGAACGCCTGCGGGAAACAGCCCGAAAGCACCACCTTGGCGGCGGGGTTGCGGGCCTTGAACTGGCGAAGCATCTGCCGGGTTTTCCGGTCGCCGGTGGCGGTGACTGTGCAGGAATTGACCACGTAGACATCCGCCAGGTCGGTATGGGATACCACATCATAGCCATCCGCAGCAAAAATCTGGGTCAAAATCTGTGTTTCATACTGGTTGACCTTGCAGCCCAAGGTGTAGAAAGCAATCCTCATTTATACACTCCGTCTAAATTCGACTGTTTTTTATTGTGCAACTATTACAAATTCATCTTTGGCAAACTTGGAATCCTACGCCCATTATAATGAATTTTATGAAGAATTACAATTAGCAGTTGACGAAAATAAATCTCGCTGATATAGTGTAATTGTGGTAAAAACAGAAAGAAACAACAACTCTCGTCACGTAAGGAGGACAACAAGATGAAAACGCTCGTAATTAAACTTGACACAATCAATGACGTGAAAAATTTTGTAAACATCGTATCCAAATATGATTTTGACATGGACCTGATGTCCGGCCGGTATGCGGTCGACGCAAAATCCATCATGGGGATCTTCTCGCTCGATCTGGCAAAGCCGATCAAGATGGAGATCTATTCGGATGACTGCCCCGACCTGATGTCGGAAATCCAGCCGTTCGTTTCCGAGGCTTAATCCGTTTTCGAACGCCAGCGCGGCGCAGCCATTTTGGCCGCGCCGTTCTTCCTGTCCGGAAAGATTCCCAATCCTTTCCCGCAGAGAGCGTAAAATAATTCCGCCAAGGGCTTGATTTTTTTGAAAAAAGATGGTATCATAACTTGTACTGTCTAAAGTGATGCGACATAATCGGTTGCGGCTTTCTGCCCCAACCGTGATTCCGAGATCAAGGAGGTGTAACCTATGCCGAACATTAAATCTGCGAAAAAGAGAGTTCTTGTCAACCAGAAGAAAGCGCTTCAGAACAAAGCAGTCAAGACCAATCTCAAGACTGTTATGAAGAAAGCCGCTTCCGAGGGCACTGCGGATGCGATCCGCCTCGCGATCAAAAAGGTCGATCAGGCTGCCGCGAAGAAGATTCTGCACAAGAATACGGCTGCGCACAGAAAATCCGCGCTGATGAAGAAGCTCGCCACTGTTTCCCAGTAAGCAGACGGCTGGGCCAACACCGTATCTGGTAACACTGTCACCTGTTTGGTGGCGGTGTTATTTCATTTTGTGCGGGTTGACGAATCTCCTCTTTTGGGCTATAATAACAGTAGGATAAAATGGCATCTCTACAAAAACAATCCTTTTGAGGGGGCTTTTTGATGAACCGTCCGGAAAAATCCTTTTCGCTGTTTGCCCTGCTTCTTCCGTTTGCGGTTTCAATTCTGGTGCTTTGCATCACTGCCGGCTATCTGATCTATCGGATCGCCGATGAACGCGCCTATCGCGAACGGTGGAAAGACTACCACGACTGCGGGCTGGGCTGACGCCCATATGAAGATCGTTTCCGCCTGTCCAAACAGCAGAATGCCGGACAGGCAGGAAAAAACCAGAACAAACGCTATGCACAGGAAGCCCTGATGCATGGCGTTTTTTCAAAGCCGCAAAACAGGCAAAAGCCATCCGTCCCAACCGGCTTTTATACCGACAGGCCATAACGCAGCCTGTATGGCATCTGACTGGTGACGCACTGTAAAACCGATCAACCGGCAAAATCCTGGCTTAGGAGGATTTTATGATGAGAGGGTTTGAACGAAAAAATCAGCTGTTTTCCCTTTGCGGATTGAATTGTGGATTATGCCCCATGCTTTTAGGGAACCATTGCGGGGGATGCGGCACTGGGACCCAATCCTGTAAGGACGCTCTGCATTGTCAGCAAAAGAGCAATGTTCCTTTGTTGCAGGGTTGTTTCAAACGGTTGCCGCACAAAAAGAGATCGAACTAAAACTCCGAAAGAAAAAGTAGTAGCTCTCGTCCGGGTCTATGGGGAGGTTCCGCAGCGGACAAACCTCTTTTTCAGACCGTACTGTCCCGCTCGTAAAGGTTCTGGGTATAATCGAGATGCACCCGCATAAGCTGCTCGCATTCGGCGGCGTCCCCCCGCTCCAGTGCTTTGAGCAGCTCCAAATGCTCATGGTAGGAGCGGAGCACTTCTCCCAGCGTCCTCATATTGTTTTTCTGGTAATCGTACATGACATAGCGCATCGCTTCAAAAATCTCCGCGAGAATGCTGTTGTGGGTGGCCCGCGCAATCGAAATATGAAACTCTGTGCTGCTGTTCGCATACTGCTCGATGTCATCCAGGGAAGTATGCATCTTATCACACAAACCCCGCAGCTTTTCCAGGTCATCCTCCGACCGGTTTTGGGCCGCCAGCACGATTGTCTCGACCTCCATAAAATTTCGGATTTCCACCAGCTCCGCATAATTGGTGATCCCGACCGCAAAATCCAGCGCAACCGCATCCCGGATAATGGCTTCCTCCTGGATGTGGACATAGGTCCCATCCACCTTTTTCTCGATGACGCCCATCATCTCCAAAATGCGCAGGGCCTCCCGAAGCGTACTGCGCCCGACCCCCATCAGTTCGCAGAGGGTTCTTTCAGCCGGCAGGCGTTCTTTGTTTTTCAGTTCGTTGGAAGAGATCGAATCCAGAAAGTAGTTGACGATCTGCACCGGGACGGACGCTTTTTCGATTGTTTTAAACATGGCTCACGCTTCCTCATCCGCAAGATTATAGGCTTGTTTCACCGTATCCAGATAGGCTTCCATTGCTGAAACCGTCCGCACGTAATCCCGGTTTTCAATGCCTTTGACAATGCCCTGCGCTTTCCGGTGGAGGTCCCCGAACAGCTCCAACGTGTACTCGTTCGATTCCACCTCGGGGAACATGATGTCTTTAAACCTGTCAAAAATGCGGATCAGAAGGGCATTCTGCGTAGCCCCCGCCAGAGAACTGTGGAAATTGGTAAACGCCTCGGTGAGATAAGCGCCATAAATTTGTCCCTTCTCTGCACCGCCCTCGCTATCCGCGCTTTTTTCCAGGCGTTCCCCGATCGAGGCCAATGTCTGGCGCATAAACTTCAGGTCATTGGTGGTCGCACGCTGGGCGGCAAGCAGGGCAAACTGCCGTTCCAGCAGGCACCGCACCTGAAAAACATCTGCCTGATGCTTCCGGTTGATCCGGTAGTGATACAACATCTTCTTTTTGTAGAAGGACTGCACATCCTCATTGATATAGTATCTTCCGTTTCGGGCGACAATGACATCCAGATATTCCAAGCCGGCCAATGCCTCCCGCACCGAAGACCTGCTGACGCCAAACTGCGCTGCAAAATCATTCTCAGGCGGCAGCAGGTCACCTGGTTTCATCCCCCCATCCTTGATCGCGTCTACGATCTGGTCGCAGATCAAATCCGGATAGGATGCCTTTTTGATTTTGTTTTCTTCAAAATTCAGGAACATGACTCCTCCATATTGTTTCGAGTGGAAAAACCTGCTTTAGCCTGTCGAAGGGCTGTTTCAGAAATCAAAGCCACTGTCTTTTACTACAAAAAAGTGGCGCCCGCTGCATCAAAAACGCACAGAATACAGCAAACATTTCCGCTTTCAAACAATCCCCCGCTCCCATAACCAAACGTTTCGCCAGCCTTTTCAAAGGCTGCGGATTCCAAAGGCAGGGCCTTTGGCCGCGGCTTCGCAAAGCGCGGAACCTTTTGCGCTTTTGGAGAGTGAATCGCTGTCCGAAGGGCGGCAAGAGGGGGCTTTTTCCTTGCAAAAAGCCCCCTAGCAGCGGTCAGACCGTAAGCAAAACCTTACTCCTCCACCGCGACCTTTGCCACTAGCTTGATGATTGGCGCGGGAGCATCCTGCGCGATTGCGACTTTATGCGCATCTTCAGGCCAACAGACCATAAATTCGCCAGAATGCAGGAAGGTCAGCGAATGGTGCTCCCCCTGGTAGAACCCGATGTCCTTTTCCTGGCTGAACGGCTCGAGCGGCGTAAGTGCACCGACCGACGCGACACCGATCCCCTCCACCCCGCTGACAATATAGTGAATGTCGATATACCGCCTGTGCGCCTCAAAGACACAGCTTTCAAACGGCTTGGAGGTGAGCCGGACGGTATTCGCGAAAATCCGGTCTCCGTCGATCTCCACCCGGGATTCGGGCAGTGCTGCGGGGTCGAGCGTTTGCAGGTATTGCAGCGCGCGGTAGATCGCAGGCAGATTCTGATAGGTCCCGGCATTTTTCAGCAGATCAAAAATCATACGCAAAGCCCCTTTTTCATCTGCATTCGCAAAGCGCTTTTCAGCCAAGAGCGCGCCCATCTGCCCCGCAAGCCATGCATAGCCAACCGATACCAAACGCTGACTTTCAAACCGGAGCAGAGGCGGACGAATCTTTTTTAAAGCAAGCCGGTGCCCGAGCCTGTCCCCAAGCGGACTGGGGCCAGCGGATGGCATTGCGATAGGCCCGTTGCGGCGGCATCCAACCATTGCGAATGCGGATATTTACTTTTATTTGAATGTTTTCTGCTTTTTACCAGAAAAGGGTCAACGCACCCCGCGCAACAGGGTGCGTCCTTTTGCTGTGGGGTGGGATTTATCCACCCCACAGCCCTTGTTGTCAGAGCAGCAGACTCTTTTCGGTCTGCGGGTCAAAGAGGTGCAGCAGATCGCTGCGGAAGGTGAAATGGATTTCGGTACCGTAGCTGAACCCGCCGCGCTGTTCTTCGGTCAGCTCGGTGGTGGGGATGCGCAGAACCGCATCCTTGCCGGCAGCGGTCACATGCAGATAAACCTCGCTGCCCATCATCTCCGAAACATCTACGGTTGCTGAGATGGTGTAGGAACTCTTTTCAGACTTCAGCAGGACATGTTCCGGCCGCACGCCGAGGATAATGTCCCTCTCACCGACCTGTTTTTCGGTGAGCCGCGCCTGAACCCGATCCGACAGGGCGATGGTCGCGCCCGCGCAGGAAACCTGATACCCTTCCCCAATTTTTTCGAGGCGGGCGTTAAACAGGTTCATCTGCGGGGAGCCGATGAATCCCGCAACAAAGATGTTGGCCGGACGGTCAAAAACCTCCTGCGGGGTGCCGATCTGCATGATGTAGCCGTCCCGCATAATCACAATCCGGTCTCCGAGCGTCATCGCTTCGGTCTGGTCGTGGGTGACATAGATAAAGGTCGTGTCAATCCGCTGGCGCAGCTTGATGATCTCCGCACGCATCTGGTTGCGCAGCTTGGCATCCAGGTTGGAAAGCGGCTCATCCATCAGGAAAACCTGCGGTTCGCGGACGATCGCCCGTCCGATTGCGACACGCTGACGCTGACCGCCCGAAAGCGCTTTCGGTTTGCGCTCGAGATACTCGGTAATGCCGAGGATTGCAGCCGCATCCCGTACCTTTTTGTCAATCTCGTCCTTGGAAACATGGCGCAGCTTGAGAGAAAACGCCATGTTTTCATAGACAGTCATATGAGGATAGAGCGCATAGCTCTGGAATACCATCGCAATATCGCGGTCTTTCGGCTCCACATCGTTGACCCGTTTACCGCCGATCAGCAGATCTCCTTCCGAGATGTCCTCCAGCCCGGCGATCATACGCAGGGTGGTGGATTTCCCGCATCCGGAGGGGCCTACCAGAACGATGAACTCCTTGTCTGCGATCTCGAGATTGAACTCGTGGACCGCAGTGACATTTTTGTCATAAATTTTCTTGATGTTTCTCAAACTTAAATCTGCCATTGAGCACAAGCCGTAAGGACACCGCCCCCGCGAACATCCTTTCATGCATGGAGAGCAAAACACCACACACCTTGCGACAGGTCTCCACACTGCCGCACCGTCGGCCAAACGGAAATATTCCTCCTTTTTTACGGCCCATCCCGCCTATGGAAATGGAGTAGCCGGCCGGGGCCTGAATGGGGGGACAGTTCTGAAGATCAGCCGGTCACCTGCATGAGCCTGCTGAGTGCAGCGCGGTCACCTACCAACGTGAAATCCGGATGGAGCTGGAGAATCGAAGCAGGTACCTCGGGAGTCACCGGGCCGCTGAATGCGCGGCAGACGATCTCGGCCTTATCCTCCCCGCTTGCAACCACCAGCACTTTACGCGCCTGCATGATGCAGCGGATTCCCATGGTCAGCGCCTGACGGGGCACCTCGTCCGCGCTCGCGAAAAACCGCGCGTTCGCGTCGATCGTGCTTTTGGTCAGATCGACCACGTGGGTTGCCCTCGGGAATTCTGCACACGGCTCGTTAAAACCGATGTGTCCGTTGTGCCCGATGCCAAGCAGCTGAAGGTCGATGCCGCCCAGCGAATCGATCAGCGCTTCATACCGGCAGCATTCGGCCTGCGCATCCTCCGCAAGGCCGTCGGGCACATTGGTGTGCTCCGGATTGATGTTTACATGGTCGAACAGGTTGGCCTGCATGAAATAGCGGTAACTTTGATCGTGTGTCGGAGCCAGCCCTCTGTACTCATCGAGATTGACCGAATGGATTTCGCTGAAATCCAGATCCCCTCTCTGGTACCATTCGATCAGCTGTTTGTAGGTCCCGACCGGGGTCGATCCGGTGGCAAGACCCAGCACCGATGCAGGTTTGGACAGCATCTGTGCAGAAATCAGGTTTGCCGCTTTGCGGCTCATCCCCTCATAATCTTCAGCTTGATAGATTCTCATGGAACAGGCATCCTCCTAGCAGTATTTTTTGATCGCCTGGTCGATCTGTGCAGCGCAGGCAGAGACAATCTCCTGATCCTCCGGAACGAGGTTTGCGAGCGGAGCGCGCACGCCGCCGACTTCGACCCCCTCCCGCTGTTTGAGGACCGCTTTGATCGCCGCATACATGTTGCCGCGGGTCGAGCAAAGCCGATAGATAACCCGGCAGACCTCGTTCTGGATTTCACGGGCTTCCTCCAGCTTCCCGGCGAGGAACAGCTCGCGCGCCTTGAGGAACAGCTCAGGCATTGCGCCATAGGTGCCGCCGATGCCGCCGATCGCGCCCGCCGCAAGCCCCGAAACGAACTGCTCGTCGGGGCCGTTAAAGACGATCAGATCACCGGCGCCCTCGTCGCGGAACATCTGGATGTCCTGCACAGGCATCGACGAATTCTTGACGCCGATCACCCGCGGATTTTTCTTCATCTCGCGCAGCAGCGGCAGGGTCAGCGCCACACCGGCGAGCTGCGGGATGTTGTAGATCACAAAATCAGTTTCGGGCGCAGCTGCAGAGATGTCGTTCCAGTATTTTGCGATTGCGTGGTCGGGCAGCTTGAAATAGATCGGCGGGATCGAGGCGATCGCGTCAACCCCCTGCTCCTGCGCATGGGCTGCGAGTGTCTGGCTGTCTTTGGTGTTGTTGCAGGCAACATGCGCGATGATCGTCAGTTTACCGCGCGCCTCCGCCATCACATTTTCGAGAACAACTTTCCGCTCTTCCACACTCTGGTAGATACACTCGCCGGAGGAACCGCCCACATAAAGGCCCTGTACGCCCTTCCCGATGAAATACCGGGTCAGCGCGCGGACGCGTTCAGGGCTGATCTCCCCATTGTCATCATAGCAGGCATAGAATGCAGGAATAACGCCCTGGTATTTTGAAAAATCTCTCATTGGTAATACACGCTCCTTTTCGGATGGGGGCAATGCCCCGGCAGGTGAGGTCTGTTTTTATAAAAGAATTTCACCGTATGCAAGCGGCAGCGGGGTCTCTGCCCCTCGGTTTCGTCCCCTTGGAGAGGCGGACGGCTTGTGCGATTGGGAATCAGCCTTTGACTGCGCCCATCGTGATACCCTGTGTAAAATATTTCTGGAAACAGATAAAGATGGTGACAATCGGGATTGCGGCGAGTGCGGCACCCGCGATCAGCGGCCCATATTCAATGACATCCGCCGACTGCAGCCGCGCGATACCGAGCGCGATTGTCAGATTCTCGGTGCTGGTAAGCATGACCAGCTGGAGGAAGTAATCGTTCCAGGTGTTGATGAAGGTGAAGATCGACAGCGCTCCAACGCCCGGTTTTACCACTGGGAATACAACGCTCCAGAAGGTGCGCAGCTCACCCGCACCGTCAATACGCGCGGCCTCGAGCATCTCGGTGGGGATCGTCTCGGAAAACTGCTTCATCAGGAACACGCCAAACGGCCAGCCGACCGTAGGCAGAATAACCGCCCACACATTGTCATAGATGCCAAAGGTGGACATAATCCGCACCAGCGGGACAAGCACGACCTGCTTGGGCAGCGCCATAGCGCAGATGAACAGGGTAAAGACAATCTTCTGCCCAAAGAACCGTTTTTTTGCCAGCGCATAACCCGCGAGCGATGCGGTTCCGCAGACAAGGATCATCGAGACCAGCGCGATGAAAACACTGTTATACAGCCATTTCCAGGCGGGCTGCTTGAACAGGCGGACAAAGTTCTGCATGGTAAGTTTGGAGGGGAACAGCTCCGCCTTCCAGACATTGGTGGGATCGTTGAACGCGCCGGTCATAATCCGGTAGAACGGGAAGATGAACACCAGCGCCACAAGCACCAGCAGGATCATCGAGATCACCGCATATGGCGTTATTTTCTTTTTTCCCATAAACTTCCCCCTCCCTTAATACTCAACGCCGGTGTTCATTGTCTTGAACTGGAGGGCGCTGAAGATCGCAATGATGATCGCCAGAACGACACCCATCGCATTGGCGTAACCATAGCGGTAGAGCGAGAAGGCGTTCCGGTAGAGGTAGTACATGACCGTCGAGGTCGAGTTGCTCGGTCCACCCGAGGTCAGCAGCTGGATCAACGCGAAACACTGGAACGAGTTGATCGTCGTGATGACCAGCACATAGAGGGTGGTTGGCTTGATCGCCGGCCATTTGATCTGCCAGAAGGTCTGGAGCTTGGTCGCGCCGTCCACCTGGGCGGCCTCGACCTGGGACTGGTCAACGTTGCCAAGCGCGGCAACATAGAGGACGATCGGCTGCCCGACCGAGGTGGTGAACAGGATCAGCAGGATGCACCAGATTGCGACCCTCTGGTCACCCAGCCAGTTGATGTTCTTTTCAATCAGGCCGGAGGATTTGAGCGCCCAGTTGAAGATACCGCGCTGGAAATCGAACATCCATTTCCAGACGACGACAACCGTTACGCTTCCCGTGACCACCGGCAGATAGAACACACCGCGGAAGAACGAGCGGACCCAGCCTGTCTTCTGATAGATCGCCGACCCGACCCAGAGCGAGAAAAAGGTGACTGCCGGGACGGATACCACCACAATGACCACTGTATTCCACATCGAACGCAGAAATACCTTGTCTTGGAACAGCTCGATATAGTTGCCGAGGCCGACAAAACTTTCGGCCGAAACCGGACTTTTCATCGTGTAGTTAAACAGGCTGGTCACAACGCCCATGACCATGGGCACGATGACGAATGCAGCAAAAAAGAGCAGCGCCGGGAGCAGAAACAGATAGGCCACAGTGGTTTCTCTGCGCTGCAAAACATGGCTCAGATTCTTTTGAGGCGCAGCAGCCGGATTGGACTGGCCCATACGTCTTTACCTCCTTTTGGATCGGAATACCTGTCCGCCCCCACACCGGAAAGGGGCGCAGGGGCGGTCAGGGGCAGGATTCTCAGGTCATTAGAGCTTTGCTTGTTATGCAGCAGTCATGCCTGCGTTGGAAGCTGCGGCATAAGCGTCCAGAGCCTCTTTCGGATCGGTTCCGTTGGAGATGACATTCTGGAGCATGTTCCACCACTCGGTGCGCATGTTTGCGAACCCATCCATGGTGTTGTAGTACGGAGCATAGTATTTGGTGAAGTTCTCGAGGACCGCATACTCCTCATTTCCGGCATACAGATCCTTCTCGGCGAACGACTGACGGACCGGGAATGCGCCGGTGCGGACAACATTCTTCGGACCCCACTCGGGATCGTCGCAGATAAACTGGATGAGCTTCTTGGCAGCGTCAGCGCGGGCGGCATCGCCGTTGTCAAAGACGCAGAATCCATTGACCAGATACTCCAGCTCGGGAACGCCGTCATCAGACGGGAACGGCAGGGAGATCGGGGTTACGCCCGCAGCCTCCATGTTGGGGGCCTGTGCAAGCGCGGTGCTGGTGCCCCAGCAGAATGCGAAGGACGAGAAGCCAGTTGCAAACAGCTCGATGTCATTTGCGGCGGTGTTGGAAACGCCGTCGCCCAGCCAGCCTTTGTCGATCCACTCTTTCATCTTGGTCAGCGCCTGAACGCCGGCATCGCTGTTGGCGGTGTACTCGGTCATCTCAGGATTCGCGATGGTCGCGCCGTACAGGTTGGTGATGAAAGCACGTGTGCCCTGGTCGCCGCCCTGGCCGTTGCAGAATACGGTGCCCGGGTTCATGCCGGCAGCCGCGAGTTTCTCAATCGCTTTCTCCCAGTCAGCAGTGCTCCAGGTGCGGTCGCCTTCGAGGTTTACAAACTCCATCGCGCCCGCATCTTCCCACATCTGCTTGTTGATCGCCATATAGAACGGCGAAGAGCTGATCGGGTACATATACGGGGTGCCCTTGCCCTTGCAGGCTTCGACCAGCGCATCGTTGTTGACGTCCGCGATGAAGTCAGCGGTGAACAGGTCATCCAGCGGAACCAGCTTGCCGTTGTTGCCGTACTCAATGATCCGTCCGGGGGCATCGAACAGAACGTCCGGTGCATTGCCGCCCTCGATCGCCGAAACGATCTTCTCCGGTCCGTTGGTAAAGTCGATCGTGTCGAGCTTCACCTTGATGCCGGGGTTCGCGTCCTGGAACGCATCAATAATCTTCTGCTCGTAGGTACCTACCGGGTCGTCCGCGTTCTCCTGACCAAAGGTCGGGAACGCCCACCATGTAATTTCGATCTCAGAGCCGGCAGGCTCTGCTGCGGATGGCGCGCTGCTCTCCGCAGGTGCCGCAGAACTGACCGGCGCCTGCGAAGAAGCGGACGAGCTGCCGCCGCACGCGGTCATCGAAACCGTCATCATGGCCGACAGCAGGAATGCGAGCGTCTTTTTCAGTTTCATTGGAAGTTTCCTCCTACATTTCTGTTTTTGGCATAGTGTGTATGTGCTTAGGTAAATTATATAATTTCCGGGTGATAAAATCAATAGAATTAGGAAATTTTATATTAAAGTTTTCCATTCATTTTGGAAATGGCTGTTTTAACCGGCATCCAGCGCGGTTTTGTTTGCATTCCTCTGCGCGCTATGGTATGCTAAATAAAACCTTTTTCTGGAGGGATTTCTGTGAAAAAACATATTGTCTGCTTGGGGGACTCCAATACCCATGGCTATAGCGCCAGCCCGGACGACTGTGCGGATGGACCACTGCTTCGCTTTAATGAAGAGGAACGATGGACCTGCCTGCTCGGAAAACAGCTTGGGGAGGACTACCTGGTGCTTGAGGAAGGGCTGTCTGGGCGGACAACCGTCTTTTCCGATCCGCTTTGCGAAGGGCTTTCCGCGCTCGGCTACCTGTTTCCCTGCCTCACAAGCCACGAGCCGGTGAGCCTGCTGGTAGTAATGCTGGGAACCAACGATACAAAGGAACGGTTCCATGTCTCGGCCGAATGCATCTCGCTCGGGATGGAGCGTCTGGTGCGCGCTGCCCGCAACATTGAATGCTGGGGCGGCAAACAGCCGAATATCCTGATTGTTGCGCCCCCACCGATTGGCGAAGGGGTCTATCAGTCTGCTGTCTCGGAAACCATGGGACGCGGCTGTGTGGAAAAATCCCGGGAGCTTGCGCGGTATTACGCGCAGGTCGCCGAGCGTCAACACGCACACTTCCTGGACGCCGCCCCCTACGCTGAATTTAATACGATCGACTGTATGCATCTGACCCGCAAAGGCCATCGGATGCTGGCGGAGAAACTCGCGGAGGTCGTACGGGGGCTTGCATAGCCGCAGACAGTTACAATACTGCATAAAATCAGGGTGCTTTTTCACTTGCAAAAAGCACCCTCTTGCCGTTTTGCGGCAATTCACCCGAAAAAAGCGCTTCACAGGAGAAAGCGTTCCGCGCTCATCTCGCGCTAAGAGCCCGCCTTCGGCGGGTTGCGCTCGAAACGCTTCGCTGCGGCTCGCAGTGCGGAGCGCGTCGGGGGCACTGCCCCTCGACCCCGCAATTTTTTGAAAAAAATTGAGTAAAACTTTAAATTGAGAAAAGAAGAAATTCGCCGAGCTTGTCGGGGTGGGGCCTGCGGGGAGGGGCCGCTGACCCCTCGCCCGCAAGGCAAACTGAGGGGGCGTCGCGGCGTATGCCGCGCTTCGGACCGTAGGTCCGAGAAGACCCCCGAAGAAGGGCGCTTGCGTCCCGGAAGTTTGGTCTGGAACCCAAACTTCCGTTGCCCCACTGCCCCTCGACCCCGCAATTTTTTGAAAAAAATTGAGTAAAACTTTAAATTGAGAAAATAAGAAATTCGCCGAGCTTGTCGGGATGGGGCCTGCGGGGAGGGGCCGCTGACCCCTCGCCCGCAAGGCGCATCCTGCCCGAGCGTCGCGCGTAAGCGCGCTTCGGGCTGAAAGCCCGAGAAGCGATAGGCGTTCAAAGCCGTTCCACCACCTGTGCGAGCAGGCGCTCGAGGTCTTTGCCCCGCCGCTCACCCGTTTCAAGTACCTCTTCTTCGGTCAGCGGCTGGTCGAGTACCCCGGCTGCCATATTGGTAATCAGCGAGAACGCCAGCAAACGCATCCCACAATGGGAAGCCGCGATCGCCTCGGGCACAGTGGACATCCCCACCGCATCCGCTCCAAGCATCCGGAACGCCCGGATTTCGGCCGGAGTTTCATAACTTGGGCCGGAACACCCGAGATAGACCCCTTCCCGCAGCGGAATCCCCAGCTCATCCGCAACGGATTTCGCCAGCTCCCGCAATGCAGGGGTGTAGGTATAGCTCATATCGCAGAAGCGCGGACCAAATTCCGGTTCATTCGGCCCGGCCAACGGATTTTTTCCCATCAGGTTGATGTGGTCCGAGATCAGCATGAGGTCGCCTGCGGCATACTCCAGATTGACCCCGCCCGCAGCATTGGTGACGATCAATGTCCCGACCCCGAGCCGGCGCATCACCCGCACCGGGAACACCACATCGGTCAGTGGGTGTCCCTCGTAGAAATGCAGACGTCCCTGCATACAGATCACCCGTTTGCCCGACCATTCCCCCGCTACAAACTGCCCTTTATGTCCGGGCGCGGTCGAACGGGCGAAATGCGGCAGCTCCCCATAGGGAATCTCCCGTCTTTCCGCGATCTGGCCGGCGATCCCCCCCAGACCCGATCCCAAAATAATCCCGATTTCCGGCTGCATCCCCAGCCGCTCCTGGAGGGCAGCGGCGGCTTCTCCAGCTTTTTGATACTGCGTCATCTCGAATGCTCCTTTCCCAGCTCTCCCGCGATCCGATAAGCGGACCGCTCCGCTTCCCGGACCACCTTTTCCAGATCAATCGTCGGGAAGTTCCCGTCCCGATAGAGAACCTTCCCGTCCACCATGGTCAGGCAGACGTCGGCCCCCTGCCCTGCATAAATCAGATTGCCCGCCATATCATGACAGGGATGGTAATACGGCCGGCCGCGCAGATCGAATACTGCCAGATCGGCGCGTGCTCCTTCCCGCAGGATGCCGCAGTCCTCCCGGCCCTGTGAAAGCGCGCCTGCGCGGGTCGCGGCGTAAACCGCCTGTGCAGGGGATACCGCGGTAGGGTCGCCGCTGGCGGCCTTGTAAAGGGTCGCGAACAGCCGCGCCTCCTCCAGCAGATTGAGATTGTTGTTGCTGGCGGCCCCGTCGGTGCCGAGCGCGACGTTGACCCCGGCATCCAGCAGCCGCGGGACCGGGCAGAACCCGCTCGCCAGCTTGAGGTTGCTCACCGGGTTGCAGGCGGCAGTGACCCCGCGCGCCTTGAAAATCTCGATGTCGCAGTCCTCCACCCAGACACAGTGCGCAGCGGTCGTTGGCGCGTCGAACACCCCGAGGCTGTCAAAATACTGCGCCGGGGTTTTCCCGTTGTGACGCGCTTTGCACGCCTCATGCTCCGATCTGGTTTCCGAAAGGTGCAGATGCATCCGCAGACCGGTTTCTCTCGCCCAATCCGCCATCTGTGCCACTGTTTTCGGAGTCGATGTGTATTCCGCATGGATCGCCAGATCAATCCGGATCCGCCCATCGTCCGCGTTATGGAACTCCCGGATCAGCGGGAGCGTCTCCCTGTAAGCGGGCAGATTTTTCAGGTCACTTTCATCAAAACAGGTGATCGACGAACTGAAATTGATCTTGATGCCGCTTTCGAGCGCAGCGCGGCAGACCGCGTCCTCGCCGAAATACATGTCGGTCACCGACGTGACCCCAAACCGGAGCAGCTCGGCGATCGCCAGCATCGAGCCATTGTAGATATCCTCCGGGGCGAGCCGGGCCTCAAACGGGAACACCCGGGTGTTCAGCCAGTCATCCAGCGCAAGATTCTCCGCGTAGCCGCGCAGCAGGGTCATTGCGGCGTGGCTGTGGGCGTTGACCAGCCCCGGCATCAGCAGTTTGCCCTGGCCGTCGTACCGCTCGCCGTAGTCCTCCTTGGGAGGCTCCGCCCCGATATATTCGATTTTTTTGCCGCGCACCCCCAAAAACTGGTTTTCACGATATTGGCCCCGCTCATCCAGCAGGCCAATCCCGGCAAAGAGCATGGTCGTCCCTCCTTCTGATAGAAATCCCCGGTTTTTGGCGTGCAAAAACCGGGGGCCGCAGACGGGTGCAGGCTACTGGATTTCCTGCCCGTCAATAAATGTTTTCACGAGGTTCAGTTCCGGATCGAGCAGCAGCAGGTCGGCGCTTCTGCCCACGGCGAGCGAACCAATCTCCTGCTCCATGCGGATGACCTTTGCCGGGCGCAGGGTCGCGGCTGTGACCGCTGCCTCGAGCGGCAGTCCGAACCGCACGACATTGCGCAGCGCGTCGAGCATGCTGATCGACGACCCGGCGAGGGTGCCATCCAGCAGGGTGGCGCGGCCTCCCTTGACCACAATCGGCTGTCCGCCCAGCTCGTAATCCCCATCCGGCATCCCGGCGCAGCGCAGCGAATCGCTGATCAGGGTGAGCCGGTCTCCAAACATCTTATGCACCGCGAGGATCACTGCGGGATGGATGTGCAGGCCGTCGCAGATCAGCTCGACGCTTGCATCCGAGACGAGCGCCGCGCCGATGATCCCCGGCTCCCGGTGGAGCAGGGCGGGCATCCCGTTGAACAGGTGGGTCGCATGGCTCGCGCCGTTCTCATAGGCTTCGCAGGCGGTCTTGAAATCGGCGGTCGAATGCCCGAGCGAAACGGTGCACACCTTCGAGACCTCCCGGATAAATGCCATTGCGTTCGGCTCCTCGGGCGCAACGGTAACCAGCCGGACGATCCCGCCGGACGCCTCGTTCAGCCGGTGGAACATCTCCACATCCGGCTCATGCAGGTTGTCCGCCGCCTGCGCGCCCCGCTTGGCGTACGAAAGGAACGGCCCTTCGAGATGGATGCCCGCAGCCTTTGCACCGTCCGCCGGACGCTGGAACCCGCGGATCGACTCGACCGCTGTTTTGAGCACCGGTTCCTTGAGGGTCATGGTGGTCGGACAGAACGAGGTCACGCCATGCTGCGCGTAATAACGGGAAAGTTTTGGCAGGTTTTCTGCGATCCCGTCGCTCGCATCGCAGCCCACTGCGCCGTGGGTATGCACATCGATCAGGCCAGGGATCACGTAGCCGCCCTGTGCGTCGACCTCCGCTTCTCCGCTGCACTGCCCAATCCCGGTGATCTTCTGATCGAACGCGATACTTCCCTCTTCAAACCTTCCCTCCGGGGTGAAAATTTTGGCATTTTTAATGATCATTACAGGTTACCTCCAGATCGCTTTGTTTGAGAGCCTATTTTTACAGTTCAGATTGAGGGGCTTTTGGCAAGAGAAAAAGCCCCCGCTTGCCGCCTTGCGGCGGCAAGCCACCCAGAAATGCGCTTCACAGGATCAGGCGTTCCGCTCATCGCGATTTTTTGACTGCCGCCGCAGCGTGCATAGGCCAGCCGGCGTGAAGCGCCGGCCCTTAGGCCGGAGCAAAAACCGAGTAAAGCTTTTCGTTTCCTTCAAACTTTAAAAACCAAAAGTTTCGTCCACCTTTTCAAAGGTGGCGGGGTTGAGGGGCAGAGCCCCTCACATCTCCGGCAGGCTTGCTGCGGCTACCGACTGCCCTACCCGGCGTGCCTTCTCATCCGGCAGCGCGGCTTTGATCTCCTTGGCAGCTTCGGGGTATTCGTCCGCGAGCACCCGGTTGGCGGTCTCCAGGATGATATCCCCGCCCCGCCCGGACATGACCCGCCCGAGCAGCAGCACATGCTTGCAGCCGTACAGATGATGGTAGTATGCCAGCGAATGGCCGAGGTATACGCCGATCGAGCGATAGATGCCTTCGGCAGGGCTGCCCTCTTCCGCCATGAGCGCCTGCACCTTTTTGAGCTTTTCTGCGGGTGAGAGGCTCTCGTCGAGCTGGATACCCGCGGCGGGAGCAAGTTTGATCACCGCATCCTGGGAGAAATATTTGACGCCGCAGCCGATGTCGCCCGACCACTCGTCCTCCATAGCCTTGGGGCTGGCGTCGACCGGCATGAACGCCAGTTCGTTGAGCCATCCGGTGATATTGCCATCCTGGTCGACATAGCCGACCGCCTCACTCGTACCCATCGCGATGCCGAGCACATTGTTTTCGTTCAGGCTCATAGCGCCCGCCAGCGCGGTGACGTCGCCATCGTTGCAGACAGTCACCGGCACGTCGCCGATCTCCTTGGCTGCGCGGATATAGATGTCCTTGACCTTGGCATCAAACAGGTCCTTGGGCACCTTGAGGAAAAGGGATGCGTTCATTGTGCGGTTGTCGATATAGATGCCCGCCGACGAGACACCGATCGCATCCACCCGCGGCATATGCTCCGCTGCGGCCTTCATCGCCGAGACGATCCCCTCGAAATGGTAGTCGGGGTCCGAATTGGTCTTGGGGAACCAGACGACTTCCTCGCTGAATACCGGCTCTCCGTCGATGACCGCCGAAACCTTGCGGTCGCTGCCGCCCGCGTCAAACCCGATCCGGCAGCCCTCCAGATGCCGTCCGACCGGCTTGGATTCGCTCTTCTCCTCAGGCGCCTGACCGCAGGCCACCACCTCAAACGGGCGTTCATAGACGTTCGCCATGAAATCCGCATCAAATGCGCGGCTGCCGCCGGGCGCATACGCCTGCTTCATCTGCTCGCAGATGCCGTCGTCCCCACTGATGTAGATTTTGAAGCCGCCCTTCATCCACAAGACAGTCTTAATCAGCCGGTCGATATAGTAGCGGTCGGCTTCGGCCATCTCCGGGGTCCCGTGGATAAATGTGTGATAGGTTGCCATCTGCCCGCCCGCGCGTTCCACCGCTACGCTCACCGGCTTTTTCGCCGTTTTCAAAAAAGCGGTATTAAATTTGTAGAGCGGCAGGAATTCCTGGTCCAGCTCCGGCAGGTTTCTGACGTCAATTTCGATTCCAAGATGTTTCATAAGCAGCCTCCTTCATCAATCTGGGCGCGTGGTTGTTCTTACCTTATAGGCTACCCAGTTTTAAAAAATCTGTCAAGCAGTTTGGCAAAATTTTTACTGGTTTTTGTAAATTTTGCACTGTTTTTCTGGTTGTCCTCTTGACGAGACCCCGGTTGGGCGGGTATGATAGAGAGGACAAGATTTCACCCGTAACATTAGGAAAGTGGGGTAGATTCAAATGGACAGTGCAAAACTCAAAGGGTATCAGGAGTGGATCAGGGCCGAGCTCGACCGCTGTGTGGATTTCTGGCTGAAAAACGGCCTCGACAAGGTGAATGGCGGCGTTTACACCTGCCTCGACCGGACCGGTCAGGTTTTTTCGACCGACAAAAGCGTCTGGATGCAGGGCCGCTGCGCATGGACGTTCGCCTATCTTTGCCATGTCTATGGGGCGCGCCCCGAATGGCTTGCAGCGAGCAAAAGCTGTCTGGATTTCCTGGAGGAACACTGCATCAACCGTGAGGCGGGCAACCGGCTTTACTTCACCGTCACCGCGGACGGCAAGCCGCTGCGCCAGCGCCGCTACTGTTTCTCTGAGGGATTCTACTGCATCGGCAATGCCGAGTATTACGGCGTAACCGGTGACGAAACCTGCCTGAAGCGTGCCCGCGACGCCTATGAGCTGATCTATCAACTGAACAACGGCCTGATTAAGGACCCCACCGGGCTGGGCCCCAAGACGATCCCTGAAACCCGCTCGGGACGTGCACTCGCCGACCCGATGATCTATCTGAACATCACCTCGGTCATGCGGCGGGTCGACCCTGCGAATGCCGAGCTGTATGACAAACGCAGCGCCAAGTGCGTGCAGACGATCTTCGGCTACCACTTCAAGCCGGAACTGAAATGTACCCTTGAATCAGTGGGCGTAAACGGCGAATTCATGGACAGCATCACCGCAGGCCGGGTGGTCAACCCAGGACATGATATCGAGTGCAGCTGGTTCCTGATGGAGGAAGCCAACCACAAGAAGGATGAGCAGCTGCGCAAAAACGCGATGCAGGTGTTTGATTTTGCGATTGAGGCTGGCTGGGATAAGGAATACGGCGGGCTTCTCTACTTTATCGACTGCCTTGGAAAGCCGCCCGAGTCGTACGAGCACGATATGAAGCTCTGGTGGCCGCATGACGAAATCCTGATCGCGAGCCTGATGATCTACCGCGACACCGGGGATGAAAAATACCTTTCGTGGTTTGACAAGACGCTCGCATACTGCAAGCAGGTCTTTTCTGACCCCGAGTACGGCGAGTGGTATGGCTATCTGCGCCGCGATGGCAAACCGACCGCCCCGCCCTGCAAGGGCAGCACCTTCAAAGGCCCGTTCCATCTGCCGCGTATGCTGGTGATGTGCGACACCATGCTCACCGAGCTGCTCGCACGCGAAGGGGACAAAGCGTAAAAGCGGCCCGCGCCGAAACCAAGGGGAGCCTTTTTGCCTGTGTAAAAAGGCTCCCTCCCATCGCCCTGACAGGAGATGTCTTCTATGCGCTTCCATCACGCAGGCCCGTTAAACAATGCGATAAACCCCGGGGAAACCGGCGCAAAAAAACAGCGTCCCGCCCTCCCCTTTTCCCTGCTGCTCCTAATCGGGATGCTGGTATCTATGGTCTGTGATCTGTCTATCTCCGGAAAGCTTACCTGGTCCCTGTTCCCCGCCCTCTCGATCCTGTTTGTCTGGCTGGTCTTTTTCCCGATTGTCCTACACGGGAAGGAGGGTATTTTTTGGGGACTGCTGGCTTTGAGTCTCTCCCTTCTGCCGTTCCTCTACGGCCTCGACCGCCTGATACAGGGCCATGCCTCCATTCTGCCGGTCGGCGGCAGGATGGCAGTGATCGGAGCCGCCTTTCTGTGGATTGTTTTTGCACTGTTCCGGTTTTGGAGAAACCGGAAACTGCTGGCCGTTGCGGTTTCCTGCCTGACAGCCATCCCGGGATGTGCGGCTGTCAACCTCACGCTTTCCGGAATACTCGGTTGCCCTGTGCTTGACCGCTGGGACCTTCTGTCGTTTCTGGTTTTGGCGACCCTGTCGGCCCTGTTCTTTCTGCTCGACCTCCGGGCACGATGATGGAGCCGATCTTCCCAATTTTCCTCCGGATGCGAACTATGCCCTTAAAAATCCGGATACGGCTGCTCATCTTTCAAAAAGGCTGGTGATTTCCCCGATGCTGAATCAGGTCTTTAACCCGGACAACTTTCTCTTTCGCGCGGTTGGCAAGTTCGCCGACCTTCTCTTTTTGAGCTTGGCCTGGCTTGTTTGCTCGCTCCCGGTGGTGACGATAGGCCCGGCCACAGCCGCCCTCTACTATGCCGCTGTCAAGAGTGTCCGCCGTGGGGAGGGGCGCGTTGGCCAGTCCTTTTTCCATTCGTTCCGCGAAAACCTGAAAACCGGAATCCCGGCTTCGGCCATTGCGGTGGCTGCGGGGTTCCTGCTCTGCAACGGGATGCTCCTCACCCGACAGATGGCGCGGGCGGACAGTGGATGGACCGCGTTCTGCATCGCATATGGAGTGCTGCTCCTGCTGCCTGCCGGGGCTGCCTGCTACCTGTTCCCGATCCTCTCCCGGTTCACCTTCGGGGTCGGGGGGCTGTTCTCCGCTTCGTTCCTGCTCTCCATACGTCATCTGCCTTCGACAGTCGTCCTCGTCCTGCTTAACGGGCAGGGAATCCTCATCTGTGTCAGGGGGCTGCGCTCCATGCTCGACGCCTACCGGCTTTCCCCCCAGGCGATCCCCTATCCCCAATACTGGATGCCGCTGCTGATCGTCCCCGCCGCCGCCGCACTGCTCTCCTCCCTCTTCCTTGAGCGGATTTTCAAAAAATATACCCCGCCAAAACAGCCCGGATGCCCTGACGAGGCAAACAGCAGCCCTGCACCCTGGTATCTGCGCTGAGCAGGTCAGGGACTCCTGGCTTCTATCGTGTCGGGGGGCTTAGAGTCACCAAAGCGGACCAGCCGCTATGGGCGAAAGGAGGCGGCTGTAATGGACATAGCTGCGGGGGTGGTTCCCGGTGGTTTGGAGCCTGGATTATAAAACCAAAAAAATTTTTCCATTACCTGTTGACAAACCTCGATTGATATGCTAAAATAACTTTCAGTTTCCAACGAGGATATTTCAGAATGATTATGAATCCGCTGGTGTAGCTCAGTTGGTAGAGCAGCTGATTTGTAATCAGCAGGTCGGGGGTTCGAGTCCGTCCACCAGCTCCATCAAAAGTGAATCATGGGAGGGTTCCCGAGTGGCCAAAGGGGGCAGACTGTAAATCTGTTGCTTTCAGCTTCGATGGTTCGAATCCATCTCCTCCCACCAATAGGCAAGGTCCGGTGCAAAAGCGCCGGATTTTGTTATATGCGGAAATTGGATGAAAACCCTTTTTGAAAAATGCGAAATGGGTCCTAAAATAACCAGAGGCCGGACACGATTGTGCCCGGCCTCCGGTTTTGATTGTTCGGCAGGCCATTTGGGGCCTTTACTCAAGTACATAGATGTCCACAATCCGCCGGCCATTGAGGACGCTCTCCTCATAGGTCTCGTAGAACAAGTCCACATCCACCACATTCGCCATCAGCCCAATACCGGTATCCGCGGCAATCGCGCACCCATAGACAAACCGGTTGTCGGTGGTGGCGATGTACAGCTTGGAGCCGTAGGGGATCTTGTTGGGGTTGACCGCAACATGTCCAGGAATCGCGTACCGTCCGCTGGCAGTCCGCGCACCCGGCCGCGCGCTGTATCCGGTGGCGATCTGGTCGGTCAGCAGGCGGGAATAATGGAGCGGTTTTCCGTTCTCGTCAACCTCCAGATCAAAGTCCAGATTGGAAACCGGCACCTCCGACCCGATCAGGATCAGCTCGGTCACCGGGGGCTTGGTCACATTCTCACCAAGCAGCTGGACCTCCTCCCTGCGGCCATCTACCGTACGGCGCATATAGGTAAGGGTCTTGCTCCCCTCCGCACCCTGCTGAATCGTTTGCGTGCGTCCCAGCCGGATCAGGGAGGTGTTTTTCCGCACCGTCTGATAGGGAATCTCTTCGTCTTCGGTATACCGCTCGTATTCGACACGCTGAAGCGTAATCTGATCCCCATCAAGGATGGGTTTGTCCGCATCCGGGGTCAGCAGGTCGTTCCCGTCATAGGTGATCCCCTGCTGGTAGAGCAGGTCGCCCACTGTTGTACCAACCGGCACGTCATGGAACGAGATTCCTCCGTCCGCCTGGATGCTTGCTTTGCAGGTGCGGGTCGTGTTCAGCTCCGCGTAGTGTCCGGAAAGTCCACGATACCCAGTCTGTTTCTGGTCCAGCTGGCCCGCATAGGTTTCAAAAATTTTTCCGGGATCGCTCTCCATTGTGTAATGAAGCTCGCTCCCCTCCTCATCGGTCACATAGACAACGTTGGTCATGGTGGAAATCTGAAAGATCACAAATGCCAGCACCACCGACAACATGCCCAGTGCAAAAGCCCGGCTGCGCAAAAATGCCGCCAATGCGCGGGCCTCTTTCCAAATCCGACTCATAAAATACTCCTTTTTTCTTTTCGCCGCAGATTTTTACAGCGAGACATAGGGCGATGGGAAATTCACCCTGTGTTTAGTATATCAGAGCACTACCCATTATATGCAACTTCTGGGTCTTTGTCAAACCGAAGACCGGGGGCGGCCTCCCAAAAAGCGGGATGATTCGCTGTTTCTCCCCGTCTTTTCGATCATGTCCGCCAAAAGGGCAGGTTCCAACCAGGGCAGGACAGAAAAAATTCACAGAAACTTTATCTTTTCCCTGCGCAGCATAAACTGACGGCTTTGTGGCATTCCATCCGCTTCCACATAAGATATTCCAGGGGCCTGGCCCCCACGGTGGCGGAGGCACCGGAGTTCCCCCTTTCCGCCGATCCCATCCCCTTGACGCTTGCAGCCAATACACTTCACTTTGTGCCCTTCAGCATCCGGGGTGATGTGGCATCGTTTATCAGCGTAACACCGCAAAACAATGGACAGGCGGACAGACGCGCTCCATGTCCGCAGTTATGTCCCTGCCAGAGGAACGTCATTGATGCAGGCAGCGGTATCCTACGCTTTTCTGACTGCCGCGGCACAGCCAACCATACCTGCATCCCAACCCGACCGTCAGACAGCGGCAGCGATTGCTAACCTGATCGGTTCGGTCCCGGTTGTAACAATTGCGGCGTTCTGACCTCCCTTTCCCGGAAAGCCCAGCGCCTGCAACGGTAAACAAAAACGCCTCTGCTAAAAGCAGAGGCGTTTATTTGCGCAGAAATCAGATTGCGCGCTGCACTTTGTCAGAACGCAGGCAGCGGGTGCAGGCGTGGATGTGGCGGGGAGTACCGTCGACGATCGCCTTTACGCGCTGTACATTGGGCTTCCAAGCTCTGTTGGAGCGTCTGTGAGAATGGGAAACCTTGATTCCGAAGGTAACACCTTTTCCGCAGATGTCGCATTTTGCCATGTGTCTGCACCTCCTCTTTGCGGGACAGTCTTTGTAATTCTCTCTCGAGGTCAACAGTAGTATTTTATCAGATGCGGCCCGGAAATGCAAGGGCTTTTTGATAATTTTTTGTGAAATGAAAAGTGTAAAATTAATTGCGAAAGAGACTTTTAGCGAAAAGTCCCTCTTTCGCAATCTTTTTTATCCACCGTCAATAGAAAAGGAGTTGTAAAAGAAATGGTAAAACGAACCCTGCGCCTTACGGAATCAGTCGCGTTTGAGTTGGACAATCTCGCGACTGAAAACAACTGTGATTTGGAAACCCTGATTTTAACCAACCTGTCTAAAGCATATAACCGCTTCAGCTTTGCACGTAAGGACTGCATACGCCGCAACGAGTGCCCTTCTTGTTTCCGGCGCCGCTGTAACTGTCCTGAATATAGGTGTGACCCTGCCATTGATGCGGATGGTATCCCCTATTAAACCGTTTCCTCTTTCTGTAAAAGAATTTGGAATACAGCCCGGCGCATGAATATTACATATAGCCCAGAGTTTTAGCCGATGTCCGCGCCGGGCAGTTTTATCAAAC